>CABUTP010000058.1 GCA_902494545.1 uncultured Collinsella sp.
AACATGGTCGAGATTTTCCACTGCTTCAATATGCGCAGCCGTCGTGCGTCGCTGTTCACCATGAAGAAGCAGAACAAGTGGCTGTGGGCTTCGGCCGCGCTGGCGCTGGTGCTGACGGTGATCGTAACCGTGCAGCCGACGCTTGCCGAGATGTTCTTTGGCCCTGTGACGCTTGAGCTTAAGGGCGTTATCGCCGCCCTGGGCCTTGCCTTCCTGATCATCCCGCTGATGGAGATCTACAAGGCGATCATGCGCGCGGTCGAGAAGGAGTAAGTTAACCTGTCCGGGCCCGCCCCACGCCCTTTCTCCCTCACTGGTCCTCGCGCTTCGCGCTGCGGGATCGTTCGGGAGAAAGGGCTTCCGGGGCGGGCCCTGCGCTATCCTTGCTGGCTTCTCTCCCGTGCGGATGAAAAGGGCTGAGGGAAAGTATGTGAGCTGGTCGGGCTTTGCCCGGCCAGCTCTTTTTGATTTAAAATACCTGCTCAGTTGTGATTTATGGTGCTGGGAGGCATTTGTGGGCAAGGCTAAGGCTAAGGCGAAGAAAAAGACGACGGGGGCGCGGGCTAAGCGTGATCGTCGTCGGAAGCTCGCGACCGAAGCCCCTGCATCTGCTGAGGAGTTGCTGGCAAGCGTGCCGGGGCTTGATGCGCTGCAGGATGTTCCGGCGTTCGATGACCTGCCGGTCGATGCGGCTCAGCAGGCTGCATTTGATGACTTTTGCGCGCAGGCCGAGGAGCCCGAGCAGATGCAGCTCGGCGCCGTGGTGCGCCTGGACCGTGGGTTTCCGTTGGTGGCGACTGCCGATGACGCGTTTCGTGCCGAGCATGCCGTAGGGTTTGCCAAGTCGCGTGGCGAGGACGAGGTCTTGCTGCCCGCTGTGGGCGACCGCGTGGCGGTTCGCCGTGCCCCCGGGCACGACATGGGCGTGATCGAGTGCGTGCTGCCGCGCCGTACGAGCTTTGAGCGTTGGCGTGGCCGTGCCCGCGGTGAGCGCCAGGTGCTCTGCTCCAACGTTGACAGCGTGCTGATCGTGCAGGCGCTCGGCGCCGGCGAGGTGCTGCTCGATCGTGTGGCGCGCTCACTGGTGTTGGCGCTCGATTGCGATGCCGAGCCGGTAGTGGTGCTCACCAAGGCCGACCGCTGCGAGGCCGATGAGCTCGAGCGCGATCTGGACCGCGTGCGCCGTCTGGTGGGTCCGGGCGTGCGCGTGATCGTGACGTCTTCTGCTGAGGGCCTCGGCCTGGACGAGGTGCGCGCCTGCGTGCCGGCTGGGAGCTGTGCCATGATCTTGGGCGAGTCGGGCGCCGGCAAGTCAACGCTGCTCAATGCGCTGCTGGGCCACGATGCGCTAGCCACTGGCGGCGTGCGCGAGCGTGATGACCAGGGTCGCCACACCACGGTTGCGCGCGTGATGGTGGCGCTGCCGGGCGACGCCGGCGTGATCGCCGATGCCCCGGGCCTGCGCAGCCTGCCGCTCGTGGGACATGAGCGGGGTCTGGCGCGTGCCTTCCCCGAGATCGTCGAGGCGTCGCGTGCGTGCCGGTTTGGCGATTGCACGCACACTCACGAGCCAGGTTGCGCCGTTCGCGAGGCCGAGGACGCGGGGCAGATCGACAGCCTGCGTCTGGAGACGTTCCAAAACCTGGCGTCATCCATGCGCGTGAGTGCCCAAATGCTCGACCCAGATGTCCATCTGTAATTGAATATCCTATGACAGCCGTCTCCTAATTGCTTGGGAGGCGGCTTTTTTGCTGCCAAAGTGCCTCGAAATACGCGTTTTGCCGATGTTCTGACCAAAACCTTGCCACGAGCTTGACGGGCTGGTCAGCTTTTGGTCAGCAATTGGTTTGACGCGTAAAACCAAGATTGCGATTGCGCCGCTTTGCGCCCTGGTCGCCCAGACAATGGTGGTACGGGCATTTGCCCGGCACCGCCATGAGAGGAGCGGCCGTGAACAAGAGCAAGCGCATCGCCATCAGTCTGGTCGCGGGCGTGCTTGCCGCGGCGCTCTGCATGGTCTACGGCTCGTCGATCCGCTCGCAAGCCGAGCAGGCCCAGGCCGAGACTTTGGCAAAATACGGCGGCGACCGCGTTGAGGTGTGCGTCGCGGCGCGCGATATCGATGCGGGTGAGACCCTAGACGAGACTAATGTCATAACTCAGGAATGGCTGGCGAGTCTGCTGCCGCGTGATGCGGCGACCGAGCTGCGTCAGGTGCGCGGTGACGTGACGACCTCGCGCATTCCTAAAAACGCCGTGATTTGCAATGTCTACACCAAGGTCGAGAGCCACAAGCTCGAGGTGCCTAAAGGCAAGGTTGCCGTTTCGGTGGCGGTCGATGCCGAGCACTCGGTCGGCGGCGCCACGGGCGTGGGCAGCTATGTGGACGTGTACGTGCAAAAAGATGGCGTGACCGATCGGCTGTGCGGCGCGTGCGTGATCGATACCAGCGAAGATGCCGGCACCACGCGTGAAGGCAAGATCGAGTGGGTGACGCTGGCGGCAGACCCCGAAGACGTCAAGGAATTGCTGGGAGCCTCGGGAAAGGGAACAGTCAGCTTGACGATTCCCGCCACGGCGCGCGGCAAAAAGAGCGGAGGCGACGAGTGATGAAGGCGATCTGGCTTGCGTGCTGCGCGTGCGGCGATTACGGGCTGCTACAGCAGGAAGTCGAGGGTCGCGATGTGGGCGCGCAGGTGCTTCGCGTGGGCGACCTGGACGGGCTGGTATCCATGGCGCGGGCGTTTCCGTCGCGCCGCGGTGCCGCCATCATCGCGGCGTCTCTGTTCGATACCGAAGACGTGCGGAAGACCGTTGCGCGCCTGACGGCCGAGGGCCGTGTGAGTCGTGTCGTCGTGTTGATCGAGACGCTCGACCCGTCGGATATCGAAGGGCTGTTTCGCGCAGGGGCGACCGAGGTCATCGCTGCGCACAGTTTGTGCGGCAACGGGCGCGCGGGTGAGGGAGCGGTTGATTCCGATCGGCGCATGACGATTGAGCCCGATGCTTTTGCTGATAGGGAACCCGGGGTGCCTCGCGCTACAAGAGGCCCGCGTGTTGATGAATATGGAAAAGCGGAAGCCGAGCATGGTCGGCGCCCCCGGGACCCCCTTGCATACGATGACGCTGGAGGGCCGGTACCGTATGGCGATGACGTTCTGGCTGAGGATATGGGATACGTGCACGGCGTAAATCTGGCCGATGAGCTCGACGAGGTCGAGGGTTTTGCCGGGGCTGGCGAGCCGTGCGCCGCTGCGTCTTTGGCTTCGGAACCGCAGCCCGGGCAGCCTGCCATGCCGGCTTGGGCTCAGCGCGTGACCGCGGCGGGGGAGACGGGGATGTTGTCGCCCGCGTCCGTGTCGCCGGTTCCTGCACCGTCAGCCCCCGCGCTGTCGGCGGACGCTTCGGTTCCGTCGCGTCGGGCACCGGTCGTCTGCGCCGTTTCGGGTTCGGGCGGTTGCGGCAAGTCGACGATCGTTGCCACCATGGCGCATGCGGCGTCGCTGTTGGGTTTGCGTGCCGCTGTGCTCGACTTGGACCTCATGTTTGGAAACCTATACGATCTGCTGGGTGTCGATGCCCCGCACGATATGGCGATGCTTATCGAGCCGTCGGCGGCGGGCGCACTTGCCGAGCCGGATATCGTGGCCGCATCGATGCGCGTCGCCCCGGGCGTCACGCTCTGGGGACCTGTCGCGGCCCCCGAGAAGGCCGAGCTCATGGCACCTCCGGTGGAGCTATTGCTCGATGTTTTGCGTCGCGAATCCGACGTGGTCTTTGTCGACACCTCGGTCTTTTGGGGTGATGCCGTGGCCGCCGCGGTGGCGGCGAGCGACCGTTGCCTGGTCGTAGGCGATGCGGCAGTATCGTCCGCGACATCCGCTTCGCGCGTCATTGAGCTGGCGAGCCGTGTGGGCGTGCCGCGCACGCGCATGAGTGCCGTGTTCAACCGGTTTGGTGCGCGCGGTGCCGACGAGGACGTCGCCATGCGCTTTGAGATCGCCTGCGCACTGAGCTCCAAGATCCGCATCGCCGATGGCGGTCAGGACTTGGCCGCGCTCATGGCATTCGGTCGCGCCGACGAGGCAGTGGGTCAGACGAGCGCTTTTGCGACCAGCGTGCGCGAGGCCACGCGCGAGATGCTCGTGGAGCTGGGCTGCGCCGTCGGTCCCTGGAGCGATATGGTCGCCGACCGCGCGACCCGCACCGAGCGTCCGCGCATCCGTCTTCCCTGGTCTCGTGAGGGTGATTCGCGATGAGTCTGCAGACGAGGATTAAAGCCGCTGGCGCGGCCGCCGCGGCTGCTCCCGTTGATGCGGGACGCCACCGTGCCGTTAAACGCCGCACCAAGCGTGCGGTGATGGACCGCATGGGCTACGACGAGGTGGCGCGCATCAGCGCCTACGTCGATCCTGCCCTTGCCCGCTCTGAGTTGCGTCCGGCGGTGGAAGCGGCGCTCAACGTGGAAGAGCCGACCGACTTGGCGACGCCTGAGCGCGAGACCATCATCGACGAGATCCTAGATGACGTGGTGGGCCTGGGACCGCTGCAGCCGCTCATCGAGGACGATACCGTTACCGAAATCATGATCAACGGCTGTCGCTCTGCCTTTTTTGAGCGCAGTGGCGTTTTGCATCCCATCGAGCACGCGTTTGAGGACGACGAGCAGATCCGTGTGCTCATCGACCGCATTATCTCGCCGCTCGGTCGTCGTATCGACGAGCGTAGCCCCATCGTTAACGCCCGCCTCAAGACGGGCTATCGCGTCAACGCGGTGATTCCACCCGTGGCGATCGACGGGCCAATCCTCACCATCCGTAAGTTCTCGGACCGTATCTGTTCGTTGGACGAGCTTGTGGGGTTGGGGTCACTGCCGCTTTGGTATGCGCAGCTGCTGTCGTGCGCGGTGTCGTTGCGGCAGGACTTGGCGGTTGCGGGAGGCACGGGGTCGGGCAAGACCACGCTGCTCAACGCGCTGTCGTGCGAGATTTCCACCGGCGAGCGCATCGTGACGATCGAGGATTCCGCCGAGCTCAAGTTTGCACATCACCCACACGTTGTTCGTCTGGAGGCGCGTGAGGCGTCAATCGAGGGCGAGGGTGCGGTGACGATTCGCGACCTGGTGACCAATGCTTTGCGTATGCGCCCCGACCGCATCGTCGTGGGCGAGGTGCGCGGTGCCGAGTGCTGCGACATGCTGCAGGCCATGAACACGGGCCACGACGGCTCGCTCACCACGCTCCATGCGGGTACCGAGCAGGAGACCGTGGTTCGCCTGACGCTGCTTGCGCGCTACGGCATCGATTTGCCGAGTGAGCTTATCGAAGAGCAGATCGCCATGGCGCTCGACGGCATCGTGATGTCCGAGCGCCATGCAGATGGCAGGCGCTTTGTGGCCTCATATTCGGGGGTTCACCGCGGCGCGTCGGGCGGTGTTGAGCTCGAACGCTACGTGACTTTCGATGCCGCCGAACGCACCTGGACGCTCGACCGCGAGCCGCCGTTTATTGCGGAGGGCTTGCGGTCGGGAACGCTCACGCAAGAGGAGGTGGACGAATGGAGATCGCTATGCCCCTCGTCGTAGGGGGTTTGGCGGGGCTTTCTGTCGCGACGGCGTGTGGGGCAGAGCCTCGTGTGTCGCGGATGCCGCCGGCGGAGCTGGCGCGCCAGACGCTCGAATCGATGGCGGAGAAGCTGCCCCGTGAGTTGGCGGAAAACGACCTGCTGACAAAGATTGCCCGCTCGTGGGCGTCGCTGATCCCCGCAGATCGCCTTGGGCTCGCTATTGAGGATAACGCGGCTCGTCTGGCATTTCTGCTGCTGTCGAGCGGTATCTGCAGCGTTTTGCTGGCCGTTGCGTCGTTGTCGCCCATCGGCTTTGTCTTGGGGCTGGTGGCGCCGTTTGGCGTGGGCGCCGCGCGTGACACCTTCGATCGCCGACGCGAACAGCATGATGTAGAAGAGGCCATGCCCGAGGCATTCACAGCGTTATCCATGTCGCTTGCCTCGGGGCATTCGCTGGCACAGGGCATGCGCTTTGTGGGCGCCCATGCGCAAGAGCCGGTGCATACCGAGTTTTTGCGGGTGGCGGCGGCAATCGATTGCGGTATCTCGGCGACCGACGCACTTGATGACCTACTCGTTCGCATCGATGCCCCCGGCCTTTCGCTTGTCACCTTGGCGCTCAAAGTATCGCAGCGTACCGGGGCTCCGCTTGCCGGCTTGCTGTCCGAGGCGTCGGGCATGGTGGGTGAGCGCATTGAGCTCAAACGCCGTCTGGACGTTAAGACGTCACAGGCGCGTATGTCGGCACACATGGTTGCGGCGATGCCGGCGGGCATGTGCGCGGTGCTGGCTTTGCTTTCGGCAGACTTTCGCCGCGGTCTTGCGACGCCGGCTGGTGCGGGCGCCGTGGCGCTGGGACTTGCCCTCAACGTCGTTGCCCTGGTAGTTATCCGGCGCATTATGCGGGTGGAGTTATGAGCGCCCTGGTCGGGGCCGCGGCTTGTCTGTGTGCCCTGAGTGTATTTGCCGCGACAGGTTTGGAGCGTGCGGATGCTCGCAAGATTGCAGAGACGTGCAAGCGTGAAGCGGTGCTGGTCATTGCTGCGGGCTACTCGGTGATTGATACCCTGACTGCGCGAATGAAGGGCGCGATTGGGGCGGGCGGCCCGGCGCGGGTGTCGCTCGGTGAGGTGTCCGAGATGATCGACGTGGTGCGCCTGGGGCTTTCTGCCGGCCTTTCGTTTGACGCGGCGCTCGAGATTTTCTGTGCCAATCGTCGGTCGGTGCTGGCCGTTCGTCTTGAACGAGCTTGCATGGCGTGGCAGGTGGGCGTGGGGACGCGCGAGGCCGAGCTGTTGGCTGCCGCGCGTGATTTGGACGTGAGGGCGCTCGAGACCTTTGCCATCACGGTGGGGCAGGCGCTTGCGCTGGGCGCCCCGCTGGCCGAGACGCTGGCTGCTCAAAGTCGCGAGATCCGTGCGGCCCATCGCGCCGCAGTCGAGCGCGAGATCGAGCGCGCGCCGGTCAAGTTGCTGATTCCCACCGGCACGCTCATCTTGCCGGCGTTGCTTCTGTCCATATTGGGCCCGCTGCTGGGAGCAGGCGGGATGATGTAGGGAGGAATACATGAACACGATGACCGACATTGCGGGCAAGGCTTGGAGCTGGGCATTTTGCCGGGCAATCCGCGCTCGCCAGCGTGCCAAGGCGCTGTTGCGGGAGGAGAACGCGCAGGGCACTACCGAATACGCCATCTTGGTCGGCGTGCTCGTAGTGATCGCGATTATCGCCATCGTCGCGTTTAAGAGCAAAGTCGAAGAACTATGGAACGCGATCAAAGACGGCATCAACAGCCTGTAGGAGGCAGGCGGCCTGTTGGTTCGCCGCTGGTGCTCGTCTGTTTGCTCGTGGCAATAGCGGTGACGCTTTGGGGGCTGGGTGTTGCGCGGCAGCAGCGTCCGGGCGCTACTGCCGATTTGGGATCGGGCTCGGCGGCGGTGTCACAAGCGGAAGGCGCGGGAGATATGGGCGGTCAGAATGCCGCCGTCACGGCTCGTACCTTTTTGCAGGCACTCGACGAGCGGGCCGCCAGCGCGACGGAGCCGTCTGCAGACAACGCGATCGCGGTTCGACTCGCATGGTCCGAGGACCGGCCGATGACCGAGGCGGCGGCAGACCTGTTGCGCGCCTACCGCGAGGTGCCCACGGCCCAGCTTGCCCTGAGCGGCTATCTCGATATTAAGGGCAACGTATGGGGCGCCATCGTGCGCGATGGGCGAGGCTGGGTCGACATGGTGACGGTTGCCGCGGATGCCGGCGATGCCTCGTGCCGCCTGCGTGCCGTGCGTCTGGTTCCGCAAACGACGGAGTCAAAGGAGGGGTCGTGAAATGCATAATGTCCTGCGTGAGGAATCTGCTCAGTCGACCGTCGAATACGCCATCGTCACCGTGGCGCTGTTATCGATTGTGCTGGCGATTGCGGGGCTTTGGCGCGCTGGCACCGATGGGCGCTTGGCGGCACTGGTCGAGCGGGCAGCGTCTCATGGCGTCGCCCCGTCGTCGGTTATCGATGCCGCGACGGGTGCCAAGGACATCGCTCTGTATTGATATCGCGTGCGAGGATCGGGCGCAGTCTACGGTCGAGGCCGCCTTTTTGCTGCCGACGTTTTTGACGCTTATCTTGCTCGCGTTGCAGCCGGTGTGCCTGCTCTATACGCG
>CABUTP010000059.1 GCA_902494545.1 uncultured Collinsella sp.
AGATGCCCAGCTTCTTGGCAATCTCGATCTGGGTCATGCCCTTTACGAAGCGTAGCTCGATAACCTCGCGCTCGCGAGGCGAGAAATCGCGGATGGCTTCCTCGATTACCAGGCGATCGTCGGTAAAGTCGAGCTCGTTGTCGTCGTCGGCGTAGCGATCGAGAATCGAAGGCGCATCGTCGGAATCGGACGCACCGGGGGCCTCGATGGGCACCGAGGTGTAGGCCGAGGACGATTCCATGGCTTCGAGCACCTCGTCGACGGTCACGCCCAGGTAATCGGCGATTTCCTCAACCTTGGGCGAACGCTGAAGCTCGTTGGTGAGCTTGTCGGTAGCCTGGTTAACCTTGGCAGAGAGCTCCTGCAAGCGACGGGGCACGCGCACGCTCCAGCCCTTGTCGCGGAAGTGGCGCTTAATCTCGCCCAGAATGGTGGGCGTGGCAAACGTCGTGAACTCGAGCCCGCGCTCAGGGTCAAAGCGGTCGATAGCCTTGAGCAGGCCCAGATAGCCGACCTGCAAAAGGTCATCGAGCGGCTCGCCGCGGTTCTTAAATTTGTTGGCAAGAAACCTTACCAGGTTCATGTGGGACATGACGAGCTGCTCGCGTGCATCCGGATCACCGGTCTCTTTATAACGACGAAACAACTCGCGGGTTTTCTCCTTGTCCCAAGCGGTCTTGCCGCTCCGGGAACGTTCGGTCATATTAGATATCCGCCTTGAGGTCGAGGGAAAGCGTCAGGGGCGCTGTAGTCTTTTCGTAGGAGTCGCACACACTCGCCAAAATGAGCTCGGCATATACGGCAGCCTGGTCATCCTCATCGACAGTCGCCTGGTCGCCAAAGGTAAAGGTCATGCCCACATGAGATTCGTCGACATCGAATTTGATCGAAATATCGTCGGAATCAACGGCCGTGCATCCAAAGATGAAGGCTTCCTCGGCAGCCATACGAATATCCTCGATGCGATCGACGGACATAGAGCACAGGGCGCCGACGTTGGCGGCAGTCATGCGCACCAAGCGCGCGAGACGCGGATCACCGGCAACGCTCAGCGTAATGGGGCAGGTTGCTTCGCTACTCATCGCAGGACTCCTCGGAGGTCTCGGCGGGCGTATAGGTGTAATACTGAGCAGGCTTGGCTGCGGACTTATGAGCCGCATCCGCACCATCGGCGGCCTCGTCCTCAGCCTCACCAATCAGAACGCGCTCGGTAGGCTGCTCGGCCTCGGCGGCGGCAGCGGCGAGCTTGCGATCGGCGTCGGCTGCAGGAGCCTTCACCTTATTGAAGAGCTTCTGCACGGCACCAGCCGCAGAGTCGGTCACGCTCGATACGGCATTGCTGGCCTCGGCCACGCTGCCCGTAACCTCGGAGATGTCGCGAACGACCGCCTCAACCTCAACGAGGTTGGACGTCAGGGCGTCCACAGCGGTCTTGCTCGATTTGAGGAGCGGCTCAACCTGCGCCAGCGCGGGAGTAAGCTCATCAACAGCGCCATCGAGCTTTGCCACCACGGGCTGTGCCTCGGCGAGCGTGTTGTTAAGGTCGCTCACCGTCTTGTCGAGCGAATCGACGACGGTGCGGGTCTTGCGCAGGGTGAGTGCAAGCTCAACGACGGCCCACACGCCGGCAACGGCGAGCAGCAGCAGGGCGATTTGAATGGGACTCATACAAGCCTCCCGAAGGAATCGAAATACAGACGCTCTTCATGGTACCCCAAAGAAGGGGAAAGATACCCAAAGGGAATGTGCGAGGTGCCAATGACCTACTTGGGAGCATTGCCGCTACGGTCGCGTTCGCTTTGCTCCAAACGCCACTCTTCCCAACCGCGGCCGGCAGGCTGCCAGAACGCGCCGCGCTCCAGTCCCTCGGGCAAATAGCGCTGATCGACCCAGCCTTCGGGATAATCATGCGGATACTTATACACACCGTATTCGTCGTTGCCCGGGCGATGACGGTCGCGCAGGTAGCTGGGCACCTCGCGAAGACCACTGCTGTGGATATCGGCCAGCGCCGCATCGATCGAAGCCTCGCACGCGTTGGATTTAGGCGCCAAGCACACATAGAGAGCGGCCTGAGCCAGGTTAATGCGGCATTCGGGATAACCAATGACCTCGGCAGACTTAAACGCGGCATGTGCCACCAAGAGCGCCTGAGGATCGGCGTTGCCGACGTCCTCGGAAGCGTGGATCATAATGCGGCGCGCAATAAACTTGGGATCCTCCCCAGCATCTATCATGCGTGCAAGCCAATAAATCGTGGCATCGGGGTCGCTGCCGCGCATAGACTTAATAAACGCACTGATGATGTCGTAGTGCATGTCGCCGTTTTTGTCATACGAAAAACCACGACGAGGGTTGGCAATCTTAACGTCATCCACGGTGATGGGATAGCGCTCCCCCGCCGCCGGCGCTGGCGTTCCCTCGGTATCGGGACGCGTTACGGCAATCTCGCTCGCAAGCTCGAGCGTCGTGAGCGCCGAGCGAGCATCGCCCGCGGCCAGCGTGCAGATGGTCTTAACCGTATCCTCATCGGCCGAGAACTTGCCGTTCAAACCCTGCGGAGCCTCGAGCGCACGCTCAATGAGTGTGGCGATATCCTCGTCTTTAAGATGCTCAAGTTCCACCACGCGACCGCGCGAGAGCAACGCCGAGTTGACCTCGAAGTACGGATTCTCCGTCGTGGCGCCAATCATAATAACGGTACGGTTTTCAACCGCATGCAAAAGCGCATCCTGCTGCGACTTCGAAAAACGGTGAATCTCATCTATAAACAAGATGGTACGGCGGTCATACGTATTCAGGCGCGTCTTTGCCTCGTCGATCACACGACGCAGGTCCTTCACGGTGCCCGTGACGGCACTGACCTCGACAAACTCGCTCTTGGTATGGTTGGCGATGATGTGCGCCAGCGTCGTCTTGCCCGTACCGGCCGGCCCATACAAAATCACACTCGACAGCACATCATGCTCAATCGCGGCACGCAGCCATGAACCCTTACCGACGGCCTTTTGCTGGCCCACGTACTCGTCGAGCGAATTGGGACGCATGCGCACCGCGAGCGGCGCATTTTTAAAGGAACGCTCGCGCGTCGAGGCAGAAAAAAGGTCGTCCATAGCCATCCCATGCATCAATCAAAAACGTTTTCCACTAACAGTATACCGAATATATACGAACTACCGTTCGTTAATATAGGTACGGTGTGGAAACTTCAAGCCCGGAAATAGCTTGCTCGTCAGCTCGCAGAAATAGCCGTCCGTCATGCTCGCAATATAATCCACCACTGCTTGATCCTTGTAGTCCAGCCAGGCATAGGTGCGGTCGTAGTAGGAAAGCTGCTGCTCAATGCGAGAAATGTGGTGCTTAAAGATATACGAGGACTCGTCCCCTTTATTTAGGTCCTGCAGGCAACGGTCGTAGAGCTTTTCGAACGCCTCGCGCAGCTCCGCCTCGGAATCGCCTTCGATACCGCCCTTGCTATAGATCTTCTCGTAGTTCTCGCGCTTCGCCCGGCGGATCTCCTCAAACAGGTCCTCGCTCATCTCGATACGCGGTTTGCCGTAGCTATGCTCAACGATATCGATGGAGGCGTGCGTGAGAATCCAGCTGTTGTATGCTCCACCCAGGTCATCGTCAAAGGCGTCGGGTGACAGCAGGCCCGCTGCAATGGCGTCCTGGCGATCGCGCCCAACGTAGGCAAGGATATCCGAGATGCGAACCACGCAGCCCTCGAGCGTCATGGGGCGCAGATGCTCAATTGCGCCATAGCCCGTGGCGATGCAATCCTCAACCGTCTGATCGAACTGGTCAAAGGAACCCATGTCCGAGAGCTCAAACACGCGTTGCTCGTACTCGCCGTTGTGGCATAACACGCCATCGAGCGTCTGGAGCGACACGTTACGACCATACAGCGCATCGAGCACGCGGACCGACTGCACGTTATGGAAAAAGAAGCGGCCCGTGCGCTCGTGATAGATTTCGTTGAGAAAGCGCTCGCCGGAATGGCCAAAAGGTGTGTGTCCCAAGTCGTGTCCTAAGCCAATCGCCTCGATCAGATCGCAGTTGAGCCCCAGGGCGCGGCCGATATCGCGCGCAATGCGCGAGACAAGTTGCACGTGCAGGCCGCGGCGCGAAAGATCATCATTGCTACGGAAGCTAAAGACCTGCGTTTTGCCTGCATAACGCGTGTACGCCGGAAGATGAAGAATCTTTTCGGTATCGCGCATAAACGCCGGACGCATAAGCGTGCCTTTGTCGGCAGCACGATCAATACGACGAATGACCTGGTCGTCGTTGCAACGATACTGGTTGACGGCGCCCGAAGCGCGATCGGCGGAAATGCGCTCGACAAGTTCGGGCGACAACGCCGAGGGAATACGGTCCATGCGCGCCTTAATGGCGGCCGTTTCTTGATTAGTTGCCATGGCATGCTCCTTAAGAAGGATGCGCAATCAGTTACAATGTGCAGCCCACGACCTCGATTATGGCAAAAATCGGTACCAAAAACGGGAGCAATGGCAGGGAGCGCGATTTTGTGAAGAGGCAGGAGAGGGCAAGGACCAGGAGCGCGACGGCAAATGCCACGATGCCGCCCATAGGGTCGAGCGTGCAAAGCGCGAAGAGCGCCTTGACGTCCCCCATGCCAATGCCGGGGGCGTGGCGAACACGACGCCAAAACGACTCAGTGAGCACAAGGGCAAGGTAGACGATGACCGCAAGACCGGCGTGGTCAAGCGCCGTGTTAACGCCTTTGTCGAGCCAAACGCCTGCTAATGCCGCCACCGCACACGCTCCGGCAAGCTCATTGGGAAACCGCCGCTCACGGGCATCAATCGCCGCGCCGGCAAAGATGCAAATCCAAAACGGGATATAGACCATCGAGCACCTCCTCGAGTTGCATCGCAAAAGCAAAAACCACCACAAAGGTTCTCTCCCCTTGCGGTGGTTTTGGTGGTGGTTATTTGGCGCCTTGCATGACCTCGTCGAGGGTAACGTTGACGGCGTGCTGCGTCGGGACCCAGTCGACCTTTAGGAACAATGCAGCCACCGTGATGGGGATATAGCTGAACATAAAGATCGGGAAGGTAAACAGGTTGGTCACCAAACGCCACTTTTGAGCGCAGTGAATGTGTTTGTACTCAAAGATGGTCGTGAGCAGCGCCAGGATAAAGAAGGTCTGGTACATCATCGCAAAGGTCATAATGAGCGAGGCGGCACAAGCCTGCATCTCGACCTCGGTGGCCAAGAAGCCGTGCGAAAGCCCGCCCACGATGAGGAAGGTCGCGTTGGCGAGCATGGAGATCAGGGACAGCAGCATGCCCGGAGCGATGGTCATAAACATGTCGTAGGCAGCAAAGCGATGATAGCGGAACGTCGACTTGACCAGGTGCTTACCGTAGGTAAAGAACACCTGGTAGAAGCCCTTGGTCCAACGCATGCGCTGTTTCCAGGACGCCTTAAACGTCACGGGCTGCTCGTCAAAGAACTCCGCCGGCGCATAACCGATGCGAATGCCGTGAATGGCGCAGAACGTGGTGAACTGGACGTCCTCGGTCAGCGTATGGAACTGCCAACCGTGCATACCCTCGATCACGCTCGCCGAGATAAGGTAACCCGAACCAGAGACAGCGCAAGACGTCTTGCAGATGTTACGCGCGTTGTTGAGAAAGCGCGCCTCGCGCAGATACCAGGTGGCATTAGCTGCAGAGATCCACGAACTGCCGAAGTTCTTGGAGTTACGATAGCTCGTGACCACATGGAAGCCCTGGTCAAAAGCATCATTCATCTTGGAGACGTAATCGCGGGAGATAACGTTGTCGGCATCGAAAATAAAGTAGCCCTCAAACGTGTCGGGATACTCGTTGAGAATGCGATCGAAACCAAAGTCCATGACCCAGCTCTTGCCCTTGCGGGCCAGGTCATTGCGCTCGTAAACAATGGCACCGGCCTCGCGCGCGAGCTGCGCGGTGTTGTCGGTGCAGGCATCGGCGACCACGAAGACCTCGATGAGCTCGGACGGATAGTCCTGGTCCTTGATGGAGCGCACGAGATTGGCGATTACGGCCTCCTCGTTATGCGCCGCGATAAAAAAGGCATAGCGGTGGAGTTTTTTGGCCTTGGGAGGCGCGACCTCGCCACGAAGAGCGCCGATGACAAAGAAGACCACCTGGTAGAGGAAGCAGACCGTGAGCAACGTGACGACAATCTGGTTGAAAATCACGATGGGCGTGTTAGTTTGTAAAAAGGCGAGCATGCAGGCTCCCTGGAACGCGTTACGTAAACAAACGTATATATTACCGTAGGGTGACCGAGTTCAAGAAACCACCTAATACTGGCTAGGCTTCGAGAAGACCGAGCTGCGGAACGATTTCGTCGCCGGCAGTGGTGCGGCCAAGCGAGCGCGGGGCCAGGTCATCAAGAACCGCAGCGAGATCCCACGGCAGCTCGTCGCGGCACTCAATGCGCTCCCCCGTCACGGGATGGTCGAATGCGACGCGCCAAGAATGAAGGAATTGCCTGGTCAGGCCCTGATCGGCGCGTGCATCGCACTTGCCGTAGAGCGGATCGCCCACGCAGGCGTGGTTGATATGGCGCATATGCACGCGAATCTGATGTGTGCGGCCCGTAAACAGATGACACTCGACAAGCGTATAGCCGTCGTCAAAACGCGTGGAATCGAAGCGCTCGAGGACCTTAAAGGTCGTAATGGCCTGGCGCGCGAAAGGGTCGTCCGAAACCGCCATCTTGACACGGTCACGCGTGGAACGGGCAATGCCGGTGTTAATGGTGCCCTCATCCATGGCGATATGACCGTGAACGAGCGTAATGTAGCGGCGGTCGAGCGTGCGCGTACGGATAAGATTTTGGAGCGCGCGCTGGGTGTCATCGTCCTTTGCCGCAAGCATGAGGCCCGAAGTATCGCGATCCAAACGATGCACGATACCGGGGCGGTCCTCGCCCTGCACGGTGCCCAGATGGTCGATACCGCAGTGATAGACCAGGGCATTCGCGAGCGTACCGCTCTCATGACCATGTGCAGGATGGCACACCAGGCCGCGCTGCTTGGAGAGCACAATGAGATAGTCGTCCTCATAGCGAATGTCGAGCGGGATGGCCTCGGGAATCACATCGGTGGGATCGTGCGGCTCGGGCAGATCGACCGAAATACGGTCGCCGGCTCGCACGGCGTACTTTTTGGACAGGCAGGTCTCGCCATTGACACATACAGCACCGCCCTCAATCAGATGCGCACAGGCAGAGCGCGTAGGGCAGCCGTCATTGGCGCCCAGATAGGCGTCAAGACGCTGACCAGCGGCATCGTCGGCAACAAGGATATGGATGTCGGCCATTAGCGCTCATTCCTTTCGCGAATCTTGCGGGCACGCTCCCCACGCCGCTGGGCCTTGCGCTTGGCGCGGGCCTCGTCACGGGCGTTAAGCTCGGCGGTCGCATCGACCTCACGGGCCGCGGGACTCAAGAACATGTAGCCAAAGAGGGCGAGCACGACGCCCACGGTAATGCCGATATCGGCCACATTGAAGACGGGGAAGTCGATGAAGGTGGTGGCAATAAAATCGGTCACGAAGCCAAAGGCCAAACGATCGATAGCGTTGCCGATAGCACCGCCCGCAACCATCGCCATGCCCACAACCTCAAGATGGGCGAGCTGGGGTGCACGAACGAGGTACACGGCAATCGCGATAATGACTGCCAACGCCAGCACGGCAAACGCGGCACCATGCCCCTCGCCCATGCTAAAGGCAGCACCGATATTGCGGACAAATATAAAGTCGATGACACCGGGGATAACGGTCACATGCAAAGCGTCGCCCACGGCACGAACTGCAAGCTTGGTCAGCTGGTCAACAAGCAGCACAACGAGCGCCACCCCACCAGCAACACCCAACCGCCAACGCAAAGGCGGCGTCATATCCCCAGTACGACCCAAATCAATCCCCTACCCTCAAGAACATCGAATTACGTTTAACGCAAAGCAATATCTTATATTGACCAGCAACGAAATAGCCGGTGATTCGTTACCGACAGACACTATGACCCAATCCGAGGGCACTAAAAAGACAGGAGCCCCCGCTCGTGACCGCGGGTCGGGGCTGCGACAATGATGTTGAAGTGCCATAGGCGCAGCCGCGCCGCAACGAGGTTGGGAGGCTCCCATGCCAAAGTATTCTACCGCGTTCG
>CABUTP010000060.1 GCA_902494545.1 uncultured Collinsella sp.
TCGGCGTTCGATTTGTCGGTCACCGTGAGGGTGATCTTGGTGTTTGCAGCCTTGGCTCCGGGCAGCGGCTGGTAGACCGTGCCCTTGTAACCGTTGAACGTGATGTCATCGGTGCTGGCAGAGTACTTGACCTCGTAATACTTGCCGTCGATATTGAGCGTACTCGTGCGCGGCATCTGCAGGTCGGCGGTCAAGCCGTCCTTGTTGGCGGGCGTTTCGGTGCCGGAGTACTTGATATTGTCGTAGGTAAAGGCCGCATCGACCTTCTCCTGGAGCGCCTTCTTGTCGGCGGCGACCTTCTCAGGATCACCCTTGACCGTCACGACAAAGTCGTGCGAGCCGGCAAGCTTGATGTCGCCGCTCGTAACCGTAACCTTGGCGGTCAGCGTCACGTCTCGATCGCTCGATGCGCGCGAAACCTTACCCGTCTTATCTTCCCAGCTATAACCAGAAACAAACAGGCGCTCGGTGTCGGAGCTTGTCCATTCAACAGAGAATTTCTTTGCGGAACCCGCCTTGTACGGAAGCGTGACATTTTGGGTCACGCCATCGGCGGACTCGCCCGACGCGTAGCCAATCTGCAGGGATTCGGCGGCTCCGTCAAGAAGGTCTTGCAGTTTGGCCTCGTCCCAAGCAACCTGCACGGACTTGTTGGGCAGATAATACTCGGTCTTGCCATCGCGCGATAGTTCAAACGCCACATCGGCGTTACGCAGACCGTCGATGTTGTAACCGGTGTAGTCGTTGGGATCGATGTAGAAGAACGTCACATCGCCGTTGGTCTTATCCTGGGCGTCGGAGATACCGACCGTGGCCTTGTCATCCTCAGCCTTAAAGGCAACGCCGCCCTCAGAGATCTTGACGTCGATATCGGTAAATCCCAGATCGGCAAGCTGCGCCTTAAGAACATCGTTGACGTTGCCGCCCTTGGCGCTGTAATCAACAACGATCTGCTTATTGGCATCGTTGAGCTTTTGGACTGCAGCCTCGAGCGAGCCCGCGGCGATAACCTTGTTGGCGGAGACGAGCTCGACCGTCGAGCTGCCGCTCGTGGCGACAGCCTTCAGATACTTGCCCGCGGCAGAAGCCGAAACAGTCGCCTCGGCGCCCGACATATCGGGCAGCAGCGTCCAGTCGGCCGCCGGAGTCTTCGCGTCGTCGGCCGCATACCAGGCAACAGTCGCCTGGTCGGTGACATCGATACCGTTGGTGGCCGAACCGTCGGCGCGCTTGGCCTGCGCCGTCGCCTTGACGCTATCGCCCGAGACGAGATGGGTCGAATCGCTATTGATCTGCGGCGTAGTGGTCACGCGCAGCAGGTTATACTCCCCCGCCGCGGTAACGCTGTCCGACGAAACCCATTCAACCGTGTTGTCGAGAGCGCTCGCCGTAACCTTGATCTTCTTGCCGACAAGCGCATCCGTAAGAGTCAGGCTGCCATCGGTCGTATCGATGCCGTCGGTGAGCTCGGTCCAATCGGCATCGCCCTCGCCCTTGGCATACCACGCCATGGTGAGCTCGGCATCGTCGGGCACGTCTTTCATCGAGCCCGACCAGCTGCCCGGAACCTGCACGCTCGGCGTGATCTTTGAACCCACGCTCAGCGTAACGTTCTTATCGGCAAGCTCAATGCCCGCCAGCTTGTACTGGCCCTTGAGCGTCACGGGGCCGAGCGGGGCAACGGACTGCGTGCCGCCGTAGGAGCTCTTCTTCTGCGTGCTGGAAACGGTGTTTTCACTCGTCACCTTCACGCGCAGGTACTTGCCGGCATAGGCGGCGTCAACGGTATAGGTGGCCTCGGTGGCACCGGGGATATCGGTATAGGCGGAGTCGTAGCTCGAGCTGCTGTTTGCATACTGCCACTGGTAGGTCACGTTATCGGTGCGGTCGATATAGTGATAGTTGGAGCCGTCCTTTTTGCGCACCTTAGTCTTGAGCGTATCACCCACACGTACGCCGTTGGTGGCGGGAGAGCCCTCGAACTGCGCGTCGTAAAGCTCAACTTGGCCAGCGACGGAGACAGGACCCGCCGCATAGTACGGCTTCTGCTCGCCATAGCCGCCGTTGGCCTTGGCCACGACGTACCAGCCCTTAAGGGCGGCGGTCACCGTCAGGGTGTTACCGGTCTCGCCCTCGATAGGCGTGTTGCACGAGCTGGCGGTATTCGACTTGCCCTTGTACCACTGCCACGTGACATGCGAGTCGGAGGTAACGTCGGTGGAGCCCGCCTTGGCGGTCGCCGTAATCGTGGAACCAACCTCGACTTTGCCCGAAGTCGGGCTCATAGTCACGCTCGAGACATTAATTGAACCAGCAGCAGCGACGAGAGCGCCCGTCGAGTTGGTCAAGCTCGAAGAGCCGATCTTCGAGGACACCTTGCACTTGAGGTGCTTACCACCCAAAGCGTCGGTAAGCTCGAGGGTCTCACCCGTGGCACCCGCAATGTCGGCATACGTGCCACTCTTGGTGTCAGAGCACTGCCACTGATAGTTGAGCTTGCTCGCGTCGACGAACGCGCCGTACGCGCCGCCCTTCTCCTTGGCGCGGGCCTTAGCGGTATCCCCCACCGCAAAGACGCTCGTGTTGTCCTTGGGGTTAACGATGGACACGGCCGAAAGCTCGACCGCACCGGCCTGTTTGACCTTGCTGGAAGTGGTCTTGTTCACCGTGTTGACGCCGGCGTTGGCCTCGACCCTGATGTACTTGCCCTCAAGGTCATCGCCCACCACGAGCGAAGCGCCCGTCTCGCCCTCGATCTTGGTAAAGCCCGAATACTGCGAGGTGGATGCGGACCACGTGTAGGTAACCTTGGCGTCGGCGGGGGCTTGCTGATAATAGCTTATGTACGGAGTCGCCGTCAGGGTATCGCCTATGCTCGGCGTGTCGCTATTCAGCTTGACGCTGTTAAGCTCCATCTGACCGGCGCCCAGCACGGGGCCAGGAATGTAGTTGGCATTGATGCCCGAGCCGGAAGAAACGGACGGACCATAGTAGTCCTTGCCATCAACCGTTACCTTGCAGATGAAGTATTTGCCTTCCATCGCGGCGGTGACGGTGAGCGACTGCTCGTGGCCTACGACCTCGGTGTAGTCGGCGACATTGCTGCTGGCCCTGGTCGTGCCGGCGAGCCAGGTGTAAGTCCAGGTGCCGGGATTTTCGACGGACTCAGTCGAAGTGCCGTACCAGTCGTCCTCGACCTCGTCGTACATGTTTGCCCAGAGCGTATCGCCCGCGCTGAGCGCGCCAGACTTCGTGGAATACGAGTTGTCCTTATCCTTGGTGTCCTGGATAAAGACCTTGGCCTCGCTCGAAAGCGTTGTGGCGGACGCGGCGGCAACGGCGTTCTTCTGCTCCGAAGCAGCAGACGCCGCGGCAGAGTTCTCGGACTCAGTCGCGTTGTCTGCAGCGGTGCCATCGCCATTCGCGGCACTCGCAGTTGCGCCCTGATCTGCGCCGGCGTCATCGGCAGCAGCGCTCGCCGCCGCACTGTTCGCGCCGGTGCCGGCAGCAGCGTCATCGTCGGCCGCCGCGCCCTCGCTGCCCGTCGCAGCCTGGGCCACAGCCTCGGCAATGCCATCGGCACCCTCGGCCCAAAGTTGCGCCGGCGTGGTGCCAAAAGCCATGGCAAAAGCCAGGAACGCCACCAGACCGCGCTTGGCTACGCCACGGGCAATCGCTCCATGACGACGCCACGAGGCGCGCTGGCACTCGTCCTCAAACATATCCATTTGTCTCCTATTGTCTGCACTTGGAGCATTGCCCAGCGGCTGCCCCACGTCATCGCGCACATTGCGCTCGAGTACCCCCATCGGGGTCCCCCTTCCCTCCAGAGCCCAACGCATACCGGCGGCTTTCGCCACGGCCGCGCACAAGATGGGAGGCGATCCGACTTAACCTTACCGACCCGGGCGCGCCGTCCGATCTGCGACGTGACCATCCCGGGCCAAGAGGAATTACGGTTACTGGTACAGCCGGGGACTTGCACCCCGATTCTCCCAAACGCGCAGGAAAACTGCGCATTCGTGCGTCTCCGCACCACCATCTAGGCCATCGATTATTACTGTCGATATGGTAGCACGCAAAAGGGCCCCGCACACAGGCGAAGCCCAAGGTAAAAGCTATGGTTTGCGATAGGAAGGACTGTCGTCGGACCTTGAAAGAATAGCTCGTTTCAAAACTATGCCGGATTACGGGGCTGATTCAGCACTTCGCAACCATATCTGCCATTTTCGAAAACCAGCGACTCATCTACCTGCGGTTTTAAAAGCACGGATTCCGGCATGGTCGAGGTTCGGCACTCCAGCCCCGTAAACCGGCATAGTTTTGTTCGAACCAGCCCACGCCGGCGTGACGCAAGGCAAAATAACCCGTTTCCCCCGACCCGGGAAATCGTTAACGCTTGCCGCCGTGACTGTTGCGCCAGATCTCGCGGCCCAGCATCAACGCCAGCACCAGCGCACTCACGTAGCCCATAAAGCCAATGACCGGGATGCCAAACACAACCGGCTCGATGCGCGCGTAGTACACCACCGACGAGCCGATAAACAGACCGGCGATCACAATTGCCATCGACATGCGGTCGATAATTCCACCCAGCTGCCGCAGCGCCTTATCGCTGCTCATGATCTGCGTGTTTACCTTAAGCTGGCCGCGCGTGAGCATGCGCGACGCCAAGCCCAGATACTCGGCCGCCTCGAGCGAGCCTTTTGCCGCGCGATAGCTGCTCGCGGCAAGATCGCGCCCCATTTCGCGCACGCGCGCATAGGTGCTCTTCTCGTTTTTGATATGTGTCTGGATGATCTGGATCATGTTGACGTTGGGCATGTACTCGGTCAGAAGGCCCTCAAGCGTCACCATACCGCGGGCGAACATCGTCACCACGCTCGGCAGCTCAACATCGTTTTTGCGCGCCAGGTTTAGCAGCGAGGTCAAAAACTCGCCGATATCCAGGTCCTTAAGATCAAGACCCGCAAAGTCGGCGACGATAAAGTCCAAGTCGGACAAAAAGGCCGAATGGTCGAGCTCGGCCGAGTCGCCGCGCGTCACGGCAAAGCGCATAAGCGAGTCCTTGAGCTTGGGCACGTCGCCCTCGGCCACGGCGAAAATCATGTCCTTGACGATACCGCGGTCGTGACTCGACATACGCCCGACCATGCCCAGGTCGATAAAGTAGACGATGCCGTCCTTGAGAATGATGTTTCCCGCATGCGGGTCGGCATGGAAAAAGCCGTCGTCGAGCACCTGCGTCGAATAGTCCTCGACAATCGCCGAGCCAATCTTTTCCAGGTCATAGCCCTCGGCCACCAGGCGCTCGGGATCGGCAATCGAGATGCCGTCAATGTAGTCCATGACCACCACGTGTTCGGTGCAAAGATCCAGGTAGGACTTAGGACACGACACGCCATGGACGCTCTTATGGAACTCATAGAAATCGTTGAGGTTTTTGGCCTCAGCCAAAAAGTTGGTCTCCTCGCGAAACGAGGCCCACAGTTCCTCGACGACGGCATGTAAGTCAACAAACTGGTCGGTGTTGACGAACTTGGAAACGATGCGCACCACCGAACGAATGATGTCGATGTCCTGCGCCATGACCTGCTGCGCGCCGGGGCGCTGCACCTTAACGGCCACGTCCTCGCCCGTCACCAGACGGGCACGGTGAACTTGCGCGAGCGACGCGCTTCCGAGCGGGTTGGGGTCGATCGCGTCGAACATCTGCCCCAAGCGCTGGCCGTACTCCTCTTCCAGACAGCGGAGTACCACCTCATACGGCACCGGCTCTACGTCGGAGCGCAGGCGACGCAGCTCGTCGCAAAACCGCTGCGGCAAGATCTCGGACCGGTTAGCCAGAATCTGCCCCATCTTGACGAACATGGGGCCGAGCTCTTCGAGCAGACGACGCAGGCGCACCGGCGTGAGGTTGTCCCACACGCGATACTTTTTGATCAGGCGAACGATCTGCCCAATGCGCTCACGACGACCTGCCGGCGTGAGCTGGTATTCCTCGTCCGGCGCCATCGCGTCGGGCTCCTCAGGGACCATATCGACAGCGCGCGGCTTCTTGCGAGCGCCCGAGACGGCGGCCTCAACCTCATCGACAACCGCCGTCTCGTCACCCAAGGGATCTAGATTGTTGTAATCGGTGGTGGAATCTGCCATCTGCGCTGCTACTCGGCCTCTTCGGCGTCCTCTGCGTCGTCGGGCTCAACAGACTCGACGGGCACCGAGGTCACGTTGTCCTCGACCGAATCGACGATGTCGCGCACATGGGCCAAAAAGGCCGTGCGCTCGGGGGCGGTCATAACGCGGACGCGGGCCAGGATGAGCTCGTCGAGCACGCGCTGTGCCGCAGTCTCGCCCTGCATGCCCAGACGCTCAGTCAGGTCGGAGATGGTGCCACCCGCCTGCTCGAACATGTCGGACACGCTGCGGGCGATATCGGGGGCGCCGGCATCCTTGCGGACCTGCTCGCCCTTGGTACCGAGGTCATCGAGAACCTTCTTGCCGCCCTCGACGGCAACGGCGGCGGCACCGAAGCCCACGTTGATGGCACCGTTAACAAGCTGATCGAGTTTCATAACCATGGTTGACTCCAATCATGAACAACTGCATTGGCCTTCTTGTACCCAAGATTGGGCGAACGACACAAAATCGTTTTACCGCCAAGATAGAAATCGAGCGGGGCAAAGCCTTTGACGGCGTTTGCCCCGCTCGTTCGCTGCAAGGTCGTCTTTACCTTACGTTATCGTTCATCGCGAAGGAGTTCTTCATGGCGCAGCTCGTGGTGTAGAGCACCTTGCCCAACAGAGCATCGGTCTCCACGCGCACAAGCTCGGCAAAGGCCTCGTTGGCGCGGGCGAGCTCGGCAGGCACCTCGGCCTCGGGCAGCGCGGCCACGACAGCGTCAACGTCGTGAATCTGCTTGTGGCCCATGCCGCCGACCTTCTCCTGATAATCCTCGACCGCGCGACCGCACTCATGGAAGCGAACATCGGCCAAGGCCCCGATCAGGCGGTTGGCCCAGTAGAAGTTCTCGGACGTCACGCGAGCCTGCGTGTCGGCATAGTACTCGGGCATGGTCTCGACGTTGGCGTACAGCGGCACGAGCGCGTTAAACGAGTTAGAGCCAAACGCCATCCACTGCACGGCGCGATACGCCGGCTGTACATAGGGACGCAGCTGCAACACGGCAAGCTGGCTGTTGCGGTTGATGCCGATGGGACGATAGGCGCCGCGTGTGGCGGGCGTGCCCTTGCTGCCGTAGCAGTCGTACTCCGTGCCCTGGTAGTGGCTCGAAAGCACGTACTTGATGTCCTCGAGGGTCACCTTGCGCTCGGGCACGCGGCTCCAGGGGATGTCGTCGCTCTCGGGCGTGTAGTCGGCGTCGGGACCATCCCACACATCGCTGGGGTTGAGGCAGCGCTGCATGTACCAGGCGCGCGGCGTGTTGTAGACGTGGTCGCTGTCGCTGTGCGAGCCAAAGGCCTCGCGCGGGTTAAAGACCGCGGCGGGACCGTCGCCCTTAACGCCCAGCGTCAGGTCCAGATGCCACTCGGCCATCCAGGTGCGCAGGTCGGCAGAGCACATGTGATCGGCCTGGGCGCCCTCGGCGTCGTCCAGGTCAAAGCTGTCGATACCCAGCTGGTTGGGCATGGTCACATAGGCGTCATCGGGCACGCGCTTGGCGATCCAGTGGTGGCCGCCGATGGTCTCGAGCCACCAGATCTCGTCAACGTCACTAAAGGCGATGCCATTGTTCTCATAGGTGCCGTAGCGCTCGAGCAGCTCACCCAGAATGCGCACGCCGTCGCGGGCAGACTTGGCATACGGCAGCACCAGGGTCACCTTGTCCTCCTCGCCCAGACCGCCGGGCTGCGCCGGAACATGGCCGTCCTCGCCCTCGTTGCCCTTGGCGGGCACGTAGTCCACGAGCGGATCGGCGCCGCGGACGCGCTCGTTGGTGGTGAGCGTCTCGGTTGCGGACATGCCAACATTGAGCTCATTGAAGCCGGCCTCGGCCCAAATGCCATGACCCGGGACAACGTCGGGGACGCTTGTGTAACGCATGGGATTGTCGGGCAGTTCAACGGTCAGGTGGCTCAGGACACTCGTGTAGACACGCGGCTGCTCGTCGGGATGTACTACGCGCATGCGCTTGGGCTCAA
>CABUTP010000061.1 GCA_902494545.1 uncultured Collinsella sp.
CTGCAGATGTCCACGCAGGAGGGCGGCAACGTCGCCGTCTGCGGCATCCGCGGCAACTTTGACGACGCCCAGAGCGCCGTCAAGCGCATCTTTGCCGATAAGGAGCTTGCCGAGCGTCTTGAGGCCGCCGGCACGGTGCTTTCGAGTGCCAACTCCATCAACGTCGGCCGCCTGGTGCCGCAGGTCGTCTACTACTTTGCCGCCTATGCGCAGCTGCTGCGCGGCGGCGCCATCGAGGCCGGCGACGCCGTGGAGTTCTGCGTACCGACCGGCAACTTTGGCGATATCTTGGCCGGCTACTATGCCAAGCGCATGGGTCTGCCCGTCGCCAAGCTCATCGTCGCGAGCGACAAGAACAACGTTCTGGCTGACTTCCTGACCACCGGCGTCTACGACCGCAACCGTCCGTTCTTCACGACCATCTCACCGTCGATGGACATCCTCATCAGCTCTAACCTGGAGCGCATGCTGTACTTCCTGTCCGATGGCGACTGCGAACTTGTTGCCGGCCTTATGGAGCAGCTGGCACAGACTGGTCGCTACGAGGTTCCCGCCGACCTGCTGGCAAAAATTCAGAGCGTCTTTGGCTGCGGTTGGGCCAGCGAGGACGAGGTCCGCGCTGCCATCAAGAGCTGCTGGGACGCGAACGGCTACGTGATCGACCCGCACACCGCTTGCAGCTATCACGTCTTTGAAAAGGTCGCTCCCGCCGAGGGCGCCAAGGCCCGCGTGTTGCTTTCGACCGCCAGCCCCTACAAGTTCCCGCGCGCCTGCTGCGACGCCCTGGGGCTCGACGTTCCCGAGGACGACTTTGAGGCTATGCGCGTGCTCGAGCAGGCAACCAACACGGTTGCCCCGACCCAGCTCGCCGGACTCGAGTCCAAGCCCGTCCGCTTCGAAGACGTCTGCGACGTCGATGAGATGGCAAGCTACGTCGAGTCTGCAGCAAAAAAGATGGCAACCAACTAAAACCCTTTATAAGGCGCCGGCGAAAGCCGGCGCACCTTCTTTCATCAGATAACCCTCGGGATGATGACGAACGCGCACAGCGTGCCTGGCTGTTTAGTTCGTCGTGAGTTCCGCACGCAACGGAAAGCACTTAATGTGCTTTCCGTCTTGCGCAGGACTGTCCGAGCAGCGAACTAAACAGCCAGGCACGCCAGGAGGACCCACATGATCAAAATCACCGTCCCAGCAACAAGCGCCAACCTAGGCATCGGCTACGACACCCTCGGCATGGCCGTCGGCCTCTACTCGCACTTCACCTTCGAGCGCGCCGACAAGCTCACCATCACGGGCTGCCCCGAGGAGTTCCAAAACGAGAATAACCTGGTCTACGTGAGCTTTGTCGATGCCTTGGCCGCCTGGGGCGAGCCGGCCTTCCCCGTCGCTATCGACATTCAGACCGACGTGCCCGTCGCCCGCGGCCTAGGTTCCAGCTCCACCTGCGTTGTCGCCGGCATCATGGCTGCCGCCGCACTGACAGGCCACACCGTCGACCGCGCCGAACTCGTCCGCATCGCCACCGAGGTCGAGGGCCATCCCGATAACGTCGCCCCTGCTATCCTGGGCGGCGCCGTCTGCTCCTTTACGCCGACCGATTCGCTTCCCCAGTGCCTGCGCTACGAGGTAAGCGACAAGCTTCGTTTTATTACTGTGATTCCGCCCTACGAGGTACATACGAGCGAGGCGCGCAAGGTCGTGCCGCAGGAGATTCCACTCTCCACTGCCGTATGGCAAATGGGCCGTATCGCCGGCATGACGCGCGGCCTGGAGACTGGCGACCTGGACCTGATTGCCGCCGCCAACGACGACCGCATCCAGGAGCCCTATCGCCGCCGCCTCATCCCCGACTACAACGCCGTGCGCGACACCTGCCTTAACGGAGGCGCCAAGACCATCTGGATTAGTGGTTCGGGCTCGACCCTCATGGCCGTGACTGATGACACCATCGTGGCAAAGTTCCTACAGGTCAAGCTGCGTGAACAGTTCCCCAAGTGTGACACGCACATTCTGACGTGCGACACGGAAGGCGCCCAGATCGAATACCTGTAGTCGCCGCCCCGTATACCCGCCGAGGAGGCCAGGGGCTTTGCCCCCAAATCGTCCTCGGACATGGCAGGACCCCCGCTGCGCACTTCGTGCGGCGGGGGTCCTGCCGTCCTGCGGAAAGATTTGGGGGCAAAGCCCCTGGCCTCCCCTACGTTAACGTCGCTGGCGGCGGCTACAGGAACCTACGCTCTGGAAAGTCGCCGGGCTGATGTTCTGCATTTTATTGGTAGGGGCTCTTGCTGGGATGGAGCATTTCCTAGAGGCAGGCCTCGGCGATGCGCTTTTTGAGTTCGTCGATGCCGGTGCCGGTCTGGGAGCTTGTGATGATTACGTTCTCGGCCGGGACGTTGAGCTGCTTTTTGATGGCTGATGCCTGGCGGGCCTGCTGGGTGCGGCTGAGCTTGTCGGCCTTGGTGAGGCAGACGATAAAGTTGAACTCGTTGCCCTGCAGGTAGTCGATCATGTCATGGTCGAGCTTGCTCGGGTCGTGACGAATATCCACCAGCGACACGACCAGGTTAAAGCTGCGCTCCGAGTCGAAGAAGTCGCCGATAAGCTCGGCCCAGCGGTCACGCTCGGCCTTGGAACGACGGGCGAAGCCATAGCCCGGCAGGTCGACGAAGTGCACGTCGTCGGCCTCGAAGAAGTTGATGTTGCTCGTCTTGCCCGGCGTGCTCGAAACCTTGACGAGGTTCTTGCGGCCAAAAAGCTTGTTCATGATCGACGACTTGCCCACGTTGGAGCGGCCGACGAAGCTCACCTCGGGGCAGGTGGACTCGGGAATCTGCGAAACCTTGCCATAGCTGGCAACGAACTTGGCAAGCTGGTAGTTAATGGAATCGGCCATGGACACTCCTTGGTCGTAGGTTCTTACAAAAGAGCGCACTAATAAATAGCAGCGATACGGCGAACGATATCGAGCGTAATGCCACTCGCGGTACGGGCATACTCGAACAGGTCGAACTCGCGGTCGCAAATCGCATCGTACGCCTCGTCACAATTATCGCTGATAGCGCGCAACACCAGGCAATCGACACCATTTTTAGTTGCGACATGGGCAATCGCCGCGCCCTCCATGCCGACACAATCTGCGTGCGTCGCCTCGATAGCGTCGTTGCGCATAGCGGCGCCCGTCACAAAGCGGTTGCCCGTGGCAATCGTGCCGACCAGGAATTGTTTGGCTCCCTCGTTCGAAACGGCTGCATTTGTCGAAGCGTTGACAAAGCCACGCTCAGCAAGCACATCGGCAGCAATATCGACCAGCGCAGGCGTCGAGCCAAACTCCTCGAGCCCCGGTGCAGACTCGGCGATAAGCGCGGTATCGGTATCCAGATAGCGCAGGCGTTTGCCGATGACCACGTCGTCGATATGGAGCTTGGGGTTCAAACCGCCCGCGATACCCGAGAGCACAACGGCCTGTGGAGCATACTTGCTAATGAGGTGCTGCGTCGCAGCAGCGGCGTTCACCGTGCCCATGCCCGCCGTTGTGGCGACAAGCGTCAGGCCGTCGAACTCACCGCTCACAACGGTCAAGCCTGCCTCCTGTGCCTCGCAAACGTCGCTCAACTCTTCCTTAATCTGCATGATCTCTTTTTCGAGTGCGCCGATAATCGCGATGGTAGCCATGCCATTCCCCAAACCTATACGAAATTCTCAACCACGGTATGGTACCAGCATTTTGTTTGACCTCGTCAAACGAACACGCTAGGCCAGCGCAGCTCGCGTATCAAACAGAGCCTTTGCAATCGCAGCCGTGACCTCGCTCGAGCGGTCGCTCCACGGCATCGATGTCATGATGCTCATGACATAGGTACGGCCATCGATGTCGATAAGGCCCGCATCGCATGTCGAATAGCAACCATCCTCGCTAATCCAGCCTGCCTTGTTGCGCACCAAGGCCTGGTCGTCCGCAATGCCGTCACGGATAAACGATCGGGCCGTAGAGGCCAGAAGGCCCGACAGCCATTGCGATGTCTCGGTATCATGGCTCAGATACTCGCTCATCTCGCGCCATAACTTGACCGAGGTGCGCGGGCAATAAGTGGGAAAATCACTCATCGGATCGAGTGCGGTATCGTAATCGATGCCAAGACTGGCAATCCAATCCTCGTAACCGACACGATCAAACGCCGCACGTAACGCAATAAACGAATCGTTGTCCGAATTAACGACCGCGGCCTCGATCAGGTCGCGCACCGCCTGCCAGCCCATGTTGTAGCCACCATAGGTGCCAAGGGAATCATCGAGTGAGACCTGCCCCGTCTCGACCAGAGATTCGCAGATGTACAACGCATAGAGCGCCTTGTAGCTACTCGCACCGTAAACCTCGACATCGGCGTTATACGTCACGCCCTTGCCACTTGACAGGTCGTAGAACACCACGCCCACATCGCCCAGCTCCTGCGCCTGCAACAATGCTTCTTGGAGCGCGGCGAGGCTCTCATCCTCTAGGGTGGGGATCTGGTCATCAACCAGTGAGAAGGTCTGCACGGTATCGCCTGAGGGAATATCGTTAAAGTCCGCCTTCGAAAGCCTCGTCTTGAGGCTCGCTGTCGACAGGGTTTGACTTGCGGTGGCTTTAGATTCAGAGACCTTTTTGTTTTGCGTCTGCACCGTTGACGCATCTGAGTGTGCCATTCGCTCCGACGCGTAGGTTTTGGCGGTAATTCCGAGGATAATAACCGCCAACGTTAGCATCCCAATGGCAGCAATCTTCGTCACGCGGATGCGAGCGTCAGCGAGGCCACGCGAAGACGTGCCCTTCGTCTCATATCTGCTGCTATGCTGCGGCACATACTCGTCCCGCGATGCGTTATTTCGCACGTGGTCTCCTGATTGCTACCGTTTTATATACGAGCAGCATAATACCGAGCAGGCATTTCTTTCCAAAGATATTCAGCGGCGTTTAAGGCGTCTTTAAAGAAACCACAAGCGTTTCTATGCAAATACACCGATTCTGTTGCGCATCTCAGCCCAAAACGCAGTTGCGGTGGAATAGTTCCTGCTTGGGCGGCATAAGCCGAAAAATAAGAACTATTCCACCGCAACTTGACGGGGCTCTTTGGCAATCAACTTGGTGCCCAGGGGCACTCATTTAAGTCTGTCCCCAATGAGTGCCTGGGGAGCGAAAATGGCTCGCTAGCCGATAGCGTTTTTGAGTTCCGCGCGGCGCTTTTTCATGCCCATCATGACGGCATTGCGCAGCTCGGGCATGCGCGCGGTATCCATCTGTGGAACGCCATCAAGCTTATAGGGAATCCCCAGCTGCTCATACTTGACGACACCCATCGTGTGATACGGCAGCATTTCCAGGCCGACCACGTTATGCCACGGGGCAATCAGACGACCGAGTGCCTCGCACTCCTCAACCGTATCGGTAATGCCGGGCACCACCACGTGGCGGATAACGACCTTAATCTTGCGACGGGCAAGCTCATCACCAAACGCCAGAATGCGTGCGGGATCGCAACCGGTCAGCTTTTTATGCTCAACGGGATCGGCGTGTTTAATGTCGAGCAGCACCATATCGGTCTCGTTGAGTACGGCATCGAACTTCTCGGGATGCGTGGGGTCGAACGCATAGCCGCAACTATCCAAGCAGGTATGCACGCGACCATCGGGGTTATTGTGCATGGCGCGGAACAGGTCGGCTAAAAACGCGGGCTGCAAGAGCGGCTCGCCGCCAGACACCGTAATACCACCGCTGCGGTAAAACTCATGGTTGCTCTGGAACTCGTCCATCAGGTGCTCAACGGTCACCATAGTGCCGCCGTTAACCGACCAGGTATCGGGGTTGTGGCAATACGCACAGCGCATGGGGCAGCCCTGAACAAACACCACAAAGCGGATGCCGGGTCCATCGACCGTTCCCATCGTCTCAATCGAATGCACGCGGCCCAGGGCAAACGCGGAGTCCTCAGGACGAGCGTCCACACCCTCGAGCGTCATCTCAGCCATTCCCGCTACCTTGCCTCTCATTGGTTTTAGCTACATAAATGCCAGAGTCATTCTAGCCTATATGCTTGATGGCGAAACGGTTTAGCGGTCAATTGGATTGTCCTATTTGGCCCCATGCAAAAGCAGCAGGAAGTTGTCGCAACCCGCCCGCCGCCGAGGCAATAGAAATCGATAGACGCCAGGCGTTACGCCTTGAGCGTGAGCACCGCGCCAAAGGCGGTCGGGCCGCAATGGCTCGAGATGACGCCGCCGACCTGAGTCCAGGTAACGTCCTTAAAGCCCAGGTCGTGCGCATAGACTTCCATGTCGTCGCGCAGCTCCTGGGAAAGGCCTACCGAATACGCCAGGCCAATGTGCGAGTAGTCAATCTCGCCCTTCGCAACCATGTGGTCGATAAAGGCGCGGGCGCACTTGAGCATAGAGCCGCGGAACTTCTTGGTTGCCACGAACTTACCGCCCGTTACCTCAATGCAGGGCTTAATCTTGAGCAGGTGGGCGCCAAGGAATGCCACGTTGGACAGACGACCGCCCGCCTTAAGGAAGGCTAGGTCGGTAGGAACAAAGCCCAGCAGCACACGGTCCATGACGGAATTCGTAAAAGCAAAGATCTCGTCGACGGTGGCATCGGGGTGAGCCTCGATGTATTTGGCGGTCTCGACGACAACGAGCGACTGGCCCACCGAGACAAAGCGCGTGTCCATGGAGTAGACGTAGTCGCGACCCTTGGCGGCGATCTTCGATGATTGATGCGAGCAGGTCGTGGCCTCGGAGTACGCAAGATGCAGAATGGTCGCATCGGGCTGCTCGGCATGCATACGGTCATATACGTGCGCAAAATCCGCAGGCGCACAGCCACTGGTCTTGGGCATTACGCCAAACTCGTTGCAGCGTGAATAAATCTCGAGCGGATCGATCGAACCGTCCTCGACGGTCTCGTCACCAATCGTGACATGCATGGGCACGCGCACGATGCCGTAGCGTTCGCAAAGCTCCGGCGTCACATCCGACCCAGACTCAACCACGATTACGTACTTGCCCATTATTATCACGACCCATCTCAACATTGGCTTTTCAATACATGGCACGGACCGCCGCACTGTTGCACAACAGCGTCCAAGCGCCAAAGAGACGCCGCCCCTTGCACACAACAAAGGACAGCGTCTCCCTGGAAAACTCCGTGCTTATCTAGGATTCTACACGGTTTATTAAGGAGGGTTACTTATTCCGCAAACGGTCGTTATATGCGGTAAGCGGTAGTTGGCCGCGACAACTGCGACACATTCCGTCCAGTAAATCCAATCGTGCTCCACGCACGGTTAATGCACGAGGCGGTAGAAATTCATCGATGCCGCACCCTCGGCGTGCAGCTCCATCGCCGGAACCGCCGGCGAATAGGTACGGCTCGTAAGTGCCGCCTCGCCGCCATTTGCAAAAATCTCGACCATCGTAGTGTCCGAAAGCACGCGCAGGTCGCGAAGCTCGCTGAGCTCGATCGACCTCTGGTCGCGCCCATAGCCTTCGTCACCCATGTCGAGGGTAAGCATCCCGTCTGCATAGCACACAAAGACACCCTTGCGGATTTCGAGCTCGACCATCTTGGCGCCCTCACAGGAAACCACAAGATCAAACAGGCGGCCCGGCTCCTCAACGGTTTCACCGCCTGTCGCGCGAACGCAGTCGCCGCGCATCCTCTCAATCTCGTGCGCCGGTTGCTGGCAGAGCTTGCCATCGCGCATGCTCAGCTCTCGCGGCACCGTCAACGCGCACTGCCACCCGCGCGCCACCGTCGGGTTTTCCGCCGTCGCATCGGGGCAACCCGACCATCCGATCATCAAACGCCGGCCTGCAGTATCCTCAAAGGACTGCGGAGCATAGAAATCAAAACCGGCATCGACCATCGGGGGCATGCCCTGCCCGACGATTTTAAAGCTCGGCGCCTCCCAATCGGCCTCGATGGGGAACCACACGCACTGATGCGGATTGCGGTAACGCCAACCATCGGCAGGCACACCCTGCGGACAGCAAACGAGAATAAGCTCGCCATCGAGCTCAAACAGATCGGGGCACTC
>CABUTP010000062.1 GCA_902494545.1 uncultured Collinsella sp.
TACGGACGGGGGAACAGGGCGACGAGCACCGAGGCCACCATCGGGGCCGCGATAGCGACCAAGCCGAGAAGGGACAGACTGACTGCAAATGACATTGTTTCTCCCTTCTCCTACACGCCGACGACCACGAAGACAAACGCCAGAACGGCGATGCCCACGACAGCCCAGGTCTGATTGCCAAGCACCTTAAAGCGCGAACGCGAGCAAGAGTTCTCGATCACGCCGCACACGACAAAGTCGATCAGGCACTTCACCAGGAAGATGACCGCGCCCAGAACGGCGGCGACGCCCACGGTCGCGGGCTCGCCCCAGGGGACGAAGATCGCGCAGAACCAGGCGACGACCAGGACCTGCTTCATGGACATGGCGAGCTTGGCCATCGCAAGCGACGGGCCGGAAAGCTCGGCGAGCGGGCCTTCCTGAAGCTCCTGCTCGGCCTCGGCCTGATCAAACGGCAGCTTGCCGAGTTCCATGTAGCAGGCAATCGCAAAGGCGATGCCGGCGAGGATCACGGCGACCGGCGCGTCGACGGCGCCCGTCATGATGTGCTGACCCATGGTGGCGATGTCGGTGGAGCCGCACACCAGGGCGGCGGCAAACAGCGCCAGCAGCATGGACGGCTCGATGAGCACGCTCATGAGCAGCTCGCGAACTCCGCCGATACCGGCGTAGGCGTTGGACGAGTCCACACCGCAGAGGGCGAAGAAGAAGCGGGCGAGCGCCAGGCTGTACATGATGGTGATGGCGTCACCAAAGACCGGGATGGGGCTTTGTGCCGTAAAGAGCGGCAGACCCATCGCGAGCATAAAGGCGACGGCGAAGAACAGCGGCGGCATAATGCGAAGCGCAAAGCTCGCGTCCTCGCTCTGGGACTCGGGGCGCGCAAAGAGCTTGGCCAGGTCGCGATAGTCCTGCATGATGCTGGGGCCGCGACGGTTGTGCATCTTGGCGCGGATCACGCGGCCGAGACCGGAGAAGAACGGTGCGACGGCCATGACGACCACGCCCTGCAGAACGGCAAGTACGATGTTGTTCATGCTCTCCCCTCCTTAACCCATTTGCACGGCGAGCACGAGGAACACCACGAGCGCCGCGACGATGTAGCAGATATAGATGCTGTAGTTGCCGCCCTCGAGCTTAGTCGCGAGGTCGGCGAGCTTCTCGACACCCTTATGCGGGGCATCGACGAGAACCTTGTCGGGTACGGGCTCCACAGCCTCGGCCACACCGGTAAGCTTCTGGAAGAAGTGCGCGATGGACCAGCAGACGGCCGTGCAGCGGTCGCGCAGCGTGTAGAGCGGCTGCATAAACCAGGACACCTCGGAGGCAAAGGTCGTGGCCACGACGGGCATATGCTCGTTGGGAGCATAGCCGCATGCCCACGGCTGGGACTTCTGCACCTTGCCGACGGTCTTGAGCTTACGATAACCGCAGGCAAGGCCGACAAGCACCACGAGCGCAATGGCAATCGCGGGCGTGGAGGTGGCAGCGCCGGAGTACTGGTTCATGAGCTCCATGCCCTCGGCGGCAAACACGCCACCGTACGGATGCAGCACGGACGCGGCGACTTCGACCAGCACGGGCGCGATCACGGGAGCGCCAATGCCCAGCACGACGCAGATGGCCGCGAGCAGACCCTGCGCAAACACCATGAGGGCGGGAACCTCCTTGGCATTGGCCGCGGCCTCGGAGCGGGGCGCGGAGGCAAAGGAGACGCCATAGGCCTTGACGAAGCACGTGACAGCCAGCGCGCCGGTAATGGCAAGCGCGACGGCGGCGAACACGGCCACGATCATGACGGCCTTGTCACCCTGCATGGCGGCATTAAACAGCGACTGGTAGGTAAACCACTCGGACACAAAGCCGTTGAAGGGCGGGATGGCCGAGATGGCAAGCGCGCCAACGAGGAAGCAGATGGCCGTTGCCGGCATACGACGGAACAGGCCGCCCATCTTCTCCATATTGCGGGTACCCGTGGAGTACAGCAGCGCACCGGCGCCCAAGAACAGCTCGCCCTTAAACATCGCGTGGTTAAACGTGTGGTAGAGGGCGGCCATCAGAGCCAGGACGGCGATGCCGACCGAGTTGAGCGCCATGGCGGCCATGGAGGTGCCGACGCCGAGCAGAATGATGCCGATGTTCTCGACGGAGTGATAGGCCAGCAGGCGCTTGATGTCATGCTCCTGCAGGGCGAAGGCCACGCCGAGGACCGACGAGATCGCACCGAAGACCATGACCATAAGGCCCCACCAGACCTGAACGCCAGAGGCGGAAAGCAGGTCGAGACCCACCTTGAGGATGCCGAAGATACCGATCTTGATCATGCCGCCGGACATGAGGGCCGACACGTTGGACGGCGCCTCGGGATGTGCCTTGGGCAGCCAGCCGTGAAGCGGGATGATACCGGCCTTGGCGCCAAAGCCAAAGAAGGCGAGCACGAAGCACACGGATGCGACCGCGGGGCTAAACTGCGTGGCGCGGAAATCCGCAAAGGCAAACGAGCCACCGGCGAAGTTGGTCATGGTGAGGAAGCTCGCCATGATGAGCACAAAGCCCACGTGCGCGATCACAAAGTAGAGCCAACCGCCATGGATGGAGTTCTCGTTCTCCTCGATCACGACCAGGAAGTACGAGGTCAGCGACATAAGCTCAAAGGCGACCAGGAACCAAAACACGTTGTCGGCGGTGATGACGAGCATCATGGACGCCACGAAGGTGTTAAAGAAGAAGCCGGCGCGGCCCTTTTTGCCCGGATACTCATCAAAGTAGTTGAGACCGTAGATCGAACCGGCAAACGCGAGCACCGAGATGAGCGCCACGAACAGGCCGGACAGCTGATTGAGCAGCAGCTGGAAATGGGCAAACGGGAAGAACACGATGGTGTCGACCGACGTGACATCGCCCAGCACGGCCTGGATACCGGCCACAAACGAAAGCACCGCGGCGGCGGCGCCGATAAGACAGCCGGCGGTCTTGGCGGCGTTATCGGCCTTAATCAGCAGAACCGAGGCGAGCGCACCGATGCACGAGACGGCAAGCGATGCGATAAACAGCGTCATGCTATCCATTGTTTACGCTCCCTTCTGCTTTCTCGGACAGACCCTGGGCCACAGCGGTAACGTCGACGGACGGACCGTTTTCGATCGAGCGCAGGCGCTTGGCCTCGTCGAGTTCGCGATCGGCCGCGCCGCCCATGACGGTCAGCGCCTTGGTGGGGCACGCCGCCACGCAGTGGGGACCGTCCGGATCGAAGGCACACAGGTCGCACTTGACGGCGCAGGTGTACTGACCGGGCGCCCACGTAAGCAGGCTGCTCAGGGACTTAGGATACGAAGGCGTCGGATCGCACATGCCTGCGACGCCGGCGATAGACGTGCCATCGGGATGGATGGCACCGAAGGGGCACGCGATGGCGCACAACCTGCACCCGATGCACTCCTGCTCCTTGACGTGGATGCGGTCGCCATCGTGCTCGATGGCATTCACTGGGCAGACCTCGGCGCAGGGGGCACCCTCGCAATGGTGGCAGGCAAGGGCGGCCGAAATACCGCCGGTCTTCACGAGCGCCAGACGCGGCGTATCCTGAAGACCCTGCATCCGGTGGGCGTCGGCACAGGCGGACTGGCATGTTCCGCAGCCGATGCACCTCTCCGGGTTGATGTCGATGAAGCGGTTCATCCCCACTTCCTTTCAAAATAACGGGCCGGGGTCCCGAACGTACGGGACGCCCGGCCCAAAAAGCCAACGAGAACGGGACTACACGATTTGATTCACGTGCGTCTCGTCGTCGAACTTGGCGGCGCCGGGCTCAACGTCCTGGGGAGCGGCGGCGTCCACCAGAGCCTGCTTGAGCTCGGTGTACTGACGCTCGACCTCGCCCTCGGCCCAGACCTGGTCGGCAATGGCGTCGACCTGGCAGGCGGAGAACTTGTCCTCGGGCGTATGCGAGACCGGGTCGACCTTGTGAATGGTCAGCTCGTTGCACTTGCCGATCCACCACTGGTAGGTCATGTAGACCGTGCCCTTGTTGATGCGATCGCTCACGTCGGCACGGCTGTATACCTGGCCGCGGCGGCTGTGAATCGAGACGATGTCGCCATTCTTGATGCCGCGTGCCTCGGCGTCCGCGGGATTCATGCGGACAAAGCCGGGCTCGTCGGCAAGCAGTGCCAGCGTCTTGCAGTTGCCGGTCATCGAGCGGCAGCTGTAGTGGCCGACCTCACGGACGGTGCACAGGATGAGCGGGTACTCATCGTCAGGAAGCTCGGAGGGCGCCTCCCAGTCGTGCGCCATCAGGTTGGCGCGGCCGTCCTTGGTGGTGAACTTGCCGCCTGCGAACATGTCGGCCGTACCGTGGTCGTTCACATCGGTGCTCTTGACGGGCCACTGGGCGTAGCCGCCCTCGGGAGCCATCTTCTCGTAGGTCGCGCCCACAAAGTTGGGGCACAGGCTAATGCACTCGTTCCAGATCTGCTCGGTGTTGTCGTAGTGCATGGGGTAGCCCATGCGCGTGGACAGGTCCGCGAAGATCTCCCAGTCGTGGCGGCACTCGCCCTTGGGCGGAACGGCCGCGTCAAAGTGCTGGAAGCTACGGTCGGATGCGGTAAAGACACCCTCGTGCTCGCCCCAAGAGGTGGCAGGCAGGATGACGTCGGCGAGCATGGTCGTCTGCGTCATAAAGATGTCCTGGCAAATGAACAGATCCAGCTCGGAGAGCGTCTTGCGCATACCGGCCGAATCGGGCTCGGTCTGCACCGGGTCCTCGCCGTAGTTGTAGAAGCAGTGCACCTTGCCCTCGTCGACCAGGTGGCCCAGGTCGGTGAGCTTGTAGCCCTCCTCGAGCGGGAGCTTTTCCTCGGGCACGCCCCAAGCCTTGGCAAACTTGGCGCGCACAGCCGGGTCGGTGACCTTCTGGTAGCCAGGGTACAGGTTGGGCAGCATGCCCATATCGCAGGAGCCCTGGACGTTATTCTGACCGCGCACGGGCGCGAGGCCGGAATTGGGTTTGCCGATCTGGCCGGCAACGCAGGCGATGGAGGCGATGGTGTGCACCGTCTTCAGGTTCTGCTTCTGCTGGCATACGCCCATGCCCCAGCCAATGATGGCAGAAGGCTTCGCCGTGGCGTACATCTCGGCAGCTTGGTGGATCAGCGCGGGCTCGACACCCGTGATGTCCTGTACGGATTCGGGAGTGTAGTTCTTGATGGTCTCCCACCACTCGTCAAAGCCGTTCGTGTGCTCGGCGACGAATTCCTTGTCGTAGAGGCCATCGTTGACCAGACAGTTGGCAAAGGCGTTGAGGAACGCAACGTTGCAACCGTTCTTGATCGGAAGGTAGAGATCGGCGATACGCGCGGTTTCGATATGGCGCGGGTCGGCGACGATGATCTTGCAACCCTTTTCTTTGGCTCGCACGATACGCCTTGCGACGATGGGGTGCGAATCGGCAGGGTTATAGCCGAAGAGGAAAATGCAGCCCGCATCCTCCATACCGGGGATGGAGCATGACATGCAACCTGAACCAACCGTGTCCATCAGACCGAGGACAGTAGGGCCGTGTCAAGTACGGGCGCAGTTGTCTACGCTGTGGGTGCCGATGCACGCACGCGTAAACTTCTGCATGACGTAGTTCGCCTCATTGCCGCCGCCTCGCGAAGAGCCGGTGGTCATGACAGCGTTAGGACCATATTCGTCAATTATGGCCTGCATCTTAGATGCGGTGAAATCCAGTGCCTCGTCCCAGCTTACGCGCTCAAGATCCGCGCCCTTAGTGCGGCGGATCATCGGGTGCAGTACGCGAGGAGTCAAGATCTTGGTGTCGTTGATGAAGTCGTAGCCGCTCATGCCCTTAAGGCACAGCTCGCTCTGGTTGGTGATGCCGTTGAGCGGTTCGGTGCCCACGACCTGGCCGTTTTGGACCAGGAGGTTAAACTGGCAACCGGCGCCGCAATACGGGCAGATCACTTTATGCTTCTCCATGACACCCTCCTTCCTTTTTCTGCTACCGATTACTCGGTACTAATTTGACAATCATTGGGCCTGTCGCCCCAACGCTTACGCCTCGTTTTCGATGGTGGCGCGGGCACGCTCGGCAGTCAGTTCTGCCAGGCGCTCCTCGTCAACCAGGGTGAGGCCCTTGGTCGGGCACGCCTCGGCACACGCCGGACCGCCGGGACGGTCCACGCACAGGTCGCACTTGAGCACGAAGCTCTTGGTCTGCGAACCCACGCGCACGTCGCCCATCAAGACGGGGACCTGCGTGGTCGCCACGCTCACGGCGCCAAAGGGGCAGGCCATGACGCAGCTCTTGCAGCCGATGCAGTTGTCCTCGTTGACGCCGATGCGATGGTTCTTTGGATCAAAGAACAAGGCGCCCGTGGGGCAGGCCTTGGCGCACGGAGCATCCTCACAGTGATGGCACGCCACCGGTGCGGAGATCTCGTACGTACGCGTCACGCGCAGGCGCGGCGCGGCGATGTTGCCGGGGATGTCGTGTGCCTCGATACACGCCGCCATGCAGGTTTGACACCCAATGCAGCGCGAGGAATCGGCTACGACTCGTTTATTGCCCATGTTGTTCACTCCCTCCTGAATCCCATGCCAGAGAGATCCTGTCGACGTAGCCCCGAACCGCCCGTGGTCCGGCATCGGCGTATCGAGTGCATGCGGCGAAACAGGCACTTCGATAGAATTCCTCCGACGATATACAGGTTAAATATACGCAGTTGCAGGGGTCAAACTTGAGCATAGGCCCTGCAATACGGGTGTATTGCAGGGGTTTTGGCAGGTTGGAATTATTCTCTAGAAGCTATAAAGGTGAGTGTATTACATGCGTACGCCCAAGAAAGATTTCACGCTCATTTCTGAAGGATGTAGTACGTTTGTAATATCGTTTACACTCAATTACTCTAGTGCAATAAAGTAGTGGTTGTAAGATTGGCTATTATTAGCCGATATTGTATTTGACTATTCAAATTGCACGCTCATTAAGGGAGGCCAGTGATGTCATCGACTCAGAAACGAGCCATCCTGCAGGTGCGCATTCGCGAGGAAGACAAGCAGCATGCCGAGCGTCTCTACGACGCCATGGGCACATCGCTCGCCGAGGCTGTCCGTCTATTTGTCGCGCAGAGCATTTTGATGCGCAAGCTCCCCTTTCAGCCGGTCGCCGTGCGCTCAAAGGACGGCACCGCCGCCTATGGATCGCTCAAAGCATATGGGGACCCCAATCGCCGCTCCGAGGAGCGCAATGCCTGGATTGAGTATCTTGCCACAGAAAGCGACGATTCGATTTTGGGTCCCGAGGAAGTAGATATCCATGAGTAGCACCATTATCGACGAGACCGTCATCCTACGCTACCTGCTGGACGACGACGAAGTTCTGTCACCGCGCGCCGCCAAGGTCATCGCCACGCGCACCGCTCGTGTCTACCCCGAAATCATCACTCGCGTCGTGGTCACGCTGCGCGACGTCTATAAGGTTCCCCGCGTTGAGATTGCCGCGGCCATGAAAAGGTTGCTCGATGACGTCATGGTCGACGAGCCCACCGTTGTCGCCCTTGCCGTCAAACTCTTTGGCAAGACCCATATGGACTTTACCGACTGCCTCCTCGCAGCCCGAACCGCCATCTACAACGATGATGTCGTGAGCTTTGGCAAGCCCATCATCCAAGGCATGATCGATTACCGCCACAAGCGCCAAACCGCAGCCGAAGCCCGCAACCGCAGCACCGACTCCACCATCGACAAGCTCCGCCACCGCCCCCGCAGCTAACCCCACCCCCTCCTAAGTTGCGGTGAAATAGTTCTTGTTTAAGAGCCAGAAGGCTGGATTGGGGGTGCGGACGATTTCTTGGACCGCGCCTAGGCGTATCCAAGCTTCCTGCGGTACTCCATCGGGCTCAGCCACCCGAGGGACTTCTTGATCCGCTCCTCGCGATAGTACACGAGGTAGGCCTCGAGCCTTCCCATGAACTCCTCGGCCGTCACGCCCTCCCAGTCCCTGTAGTGGAAGAACTCGTTCTTGAGGCGCCCGAAGAAGCCCTCGCAGGCCGA
>CABUTP010000063.1 GCA_902494545.1 uncultured Collinsella sp.
GTGGGGTCGTCGCCGTCGTTACCGGGAAGAGCCGCGAGCTGCGTGATGCTCAGCTGGTCATCGAGCATGCGCGAGCCCATGACGCCACCTTCGATCTTTTTGGTCAGGCGCTGCTCGGCGACATCGAGTGCCACATGGGTGCCCGCGGCAAGCTTGCGGCCGCTCTCGTCGCACGGATACGCAGCGAGGATGTCGATGTAGCCCACGGAAGGCGTGGCATGGTCGGCGCCGCGCTCCTTGCGCATCAGGATCTCGCCCGTGCGCTCGTGACGCTCTACATATATATGGAAAGTGTTCGCATCGACATCGTTGGCGCGCACGGTGCAGGGCAGGTCGAGAACGATCTTGCTGATCCAGGGGCCAAAGTCGCCCAAGGTGGTGACGGTTGCGTAGGTACACGATCTGAGTTCCATGAGCTGCCTCCCTTGCGCCGCGCGTGCTAAACAATCGCGGCAATACAATCTAAACATGTTTAGTGTAAAGCAGAATTAGAGAACAAGCAGATGAACTCGGTAAACGGTCACATCAAACGCTCAATGAACTACTAAACACTCGTTTACTACTTTCTAACAGGGCTTTTGTTGATGGGTCAACAAGGCATTTGGGTGCCAGATTATATAAAATCCCATGTAGACAGCTATTAATTAATAAACGGCACTATATGTAATGCCTTAGCGTTCAATTACGTTCACCCCCGATTTCCTACCGTTCACCGGACTGCAAACGGCAAAAGTGCCACAAATTCAACGCTGCGTGTAAACTAAGCGCTGTAAACGTTCAGTAAACAGATTGTTTACGACAGCGTATCCAAGGGCTCGGCAGCCGTAAGGGGTTATAGTCGCCGGGTCAAAGGCGTGCCTACGTCCAAACGGGTAGGCACACGATGATATGGGGAGGGGTCCCATGGCAGTAGATAACAAGCAGATTGCCACCGATGTCCTCGAGCTCGTGGGCGGTGCGGAGAATGTTGCCGTCGCCACCAACTGCATGACGCGCCTGCGTCTGACGCTTAAGGACAACAGCAAGGCCGACGTGGAGAAGATCAAGAAGGTTAAGGGTGTTCTGGGTTGTCAGTTCGCCGACAGCCAGCTCCAGGTCATCATCGGCCAGAACGTGCCCAAGGTGCTTGCCGAGTTCGTCGCCATGTCCGGCGTCAAGCAGGGTGCCGCGGTCGACGAGAACCTCGACGCTCCTAAGGAGAAGTTCGAGCTCAAGAACCTGCCCAACATCATCCTCGACTACCTGTCGGGTTCCATGACCTAGCTGATTCCGCTGCTCATGGCCGGCGGTCTGTTCCGCACCATCGCCGCGGTCCTCGGCCCCACCATGCTCGGCGTTCTCTCCGGTACCGATCCGACCTACACGTTCCTCTACACCACCCTGTACGAGGCCACGTTTACCTTTATCCCCATTTACCTGGGCTATGCCGCTGCTAAGAAGCTCGGCGCCTCTCCGGTTCTGGGCATGCTCCTCGGCGGTGCTCTCATGGCCCCGTCCGTCGTGAGTGTCGCGACTCAGGAGGGTGGCGGAATCATCTCCGTCTACGGCATCCAGATCGCCGCTGCCAACTACCAGCAGTCCGTCCTGCCGATCATCCTCTCGGTGCCGGTCCTGTACTTTGTCGAGAAGTTCTTTAAGAAGGTCATGCCCGACGTGCTGTCCACGGTCTTCACGCCGTTCTGCACCATGATCGTCACCATCCCCATCGCCTTCATCGTCCTTGCCCCGATCGGCAACGAGATCGGCAGCCTCATCGCCAACGCCCTCTTTGGTCTTGCTGACCTTGGCGGTATCGGTATCCTGATCGTCATGGCCATCCTCGGCGCCTTCTGGCAGCTCTTCGTGGTCTGCGGCATGCACATGCCCGTCATCCTGCTCGCTCAGGTTCAGATCATCGCTGCCGGCTACGATCCCTTCGTCTTCGTTTCCACCAACTGCGCTATGGCCGCTGTCTGGGGCTGCGCCTTCGGTGCCTTCCTCAAGATGAAGAACCCCGACGAGAAGGGTCTTGCCCTGGGTTACGTCATCTCCGCCATTGCCGGCGGCGTCACCGAGCCCGCGCTCTTCGGTATCCTCATGCGCTTCCGTCGCACCATGCTCGGCATGTTTATCGGCGGTGCCATCGGCGCTGTGTTCTCCGGCCTCATGGGTGTTACCTACTACCTGGCCGGCGGTGCCTCCAACTTCCTGGTCTTTACCAACTACCTGCAGGGTGGCCAGATGAACACCGTCTGGGCTATCGTCGGTATGGCAATCTCCTTTGTCATCGCCGCTGCCGTCGTCTTTGCCACTGGCTTCTCCAAGGAGGAGCTCGCCGAGATGGAGGCCTAAGGCCAAACCATTCGGACGCATGCGGCCTTACCTACACGACAGGGCCCCGTCAGGCGCAAGCCCGGCGGGGCCCTTCTTACAAGGTAGACTGATTGGGGGCGCGTGGCGCCTACTCGCCGGGGTTTGCTAAGCGCCAGGGGCTTCCGCGCGGGGTTACCGCGAAAGAATCTGCCGGTTCGCAACTCCTTTATCAAACGAAAGGACATGCAGATGAGTTTGGGAAAGCTGACCGTTAACGGTCGCCAGGACGGCTTTTTGTGCGAGGGCAAACCGTTCTTTTGGTTTGCCGATACGTGCTGGAGCGCGTTTACGAGCATTGCCGAGGCCGATTGGGACTACTATCTGACCCGTCGCGCCGAGCAGGGCATGAACGTGCTGCAGATCAACACGCTGCCGCAGTGGGATCGCTGCTGCCCCGATCTGGGCATTTGGCCCTATGCCAGCGAGGACGGCGTGCATTTTGATTGGTCCCGTCCCAACCAGGCGTACTGGGATCGCGCTGCTGCCATGTGCCGCGCTGCCGTCGAGCACGGCATTCGTCCGGCGCTCGTGCTTATGTGGTGCAACTACGTGCCCGGTACCTGGGGCGCCAAGATTGCTGAGCGTTGTGGTGCCGAGGTTATGCCGCGCGAGGAGGTCCGCGCCCACGTTGCCCGCGTCGTCGAGAACCTGGGCGAGTTCGACCCCGTCTATGTGGTGACGGGCGATACCGACTTTACCAGCGACGAGGCGATCGCCTATTACGAGGATGCACTCGACGAAGTCGTCCAGCGCGCGCCCGAGGCGTTGCGCACCATGCATATCAACCGCGGCAACCGCACCATTCCGTCACAGTACCTGGACCGCCTGGACTTCTACATGTTCCAGCCCGGCCACAACTACGAGGGCCAGCCCGAGGCCTGGCGCCTGCCGCAGGACTTTATCGCCAACTATCCCAAAAAGCCGATGGTCAACTCCGAGCCCTGTTACGAGCAGATGGGCGCCTCGCGCAATGTGTACTGGCGCTTCACCGCGCAGGACTGCCGTGCGAGCGTGTGGTCGTCGATCCTTGCCGGCGCCAGCGCGGGTGTGACCTATGGCGCGCACGGCGTTTGGAACTGGCAGACCAGCAAGAGCCAGGGCTCGGTGCTGGGCGAGGGCTTCGATATGCCGTTCCGCTGGCAGGAGTGTCTGCAGTTTGCGGGCGTTTGGGACTTTGGCGCGATCGAGTACGTGCTTGCCGGCCTGGGTGCTACGGCTGGTGACGACGCGCTTGCCGTGGTTCCGGCGCAGGAGCTGATCGATGACGCGCGCGAGGCCATTCGTGTGGCGCGCGTTGGCGATCGCGTCGTCACGTACCTGCCTCGTACCACGGCGCTCAAGTTTAAGCTCGACGGCACGCGCGGCTGGACGGCAACGGTCCTCGACATGGAGGGCGAGCGCATCGCCAAGCTGCCCGTCCGCGACAACGGTGACGGCACCGTACGCGTGGCTCAGCATCCCTTTGAGCATGACGCGCTGCTCGTGGTCTCGCCGGCGCGTTAAGGAAAACGGAATAACGCAAGAGAAAAGGCCCGGGTGGTAGCCCGGGCCTTTTTGTATCGACACAGCCGTTGCGGTTGGTAATGGCGATTGCATACCGCCGCTCTTAACGGTAGCCCTCCCAGAGGGGAAGGGGAAAGAGGATGTCCTCGAACTTAGACCACTCGGCGGGATAGTCGATCTCGTCGGGTCGCGCCACCCAACGGCCTTCCAATCCGTACATCGCCGCCAGCGCGCACGAGATGGCTTCGGTGGCGTCGATTCCCTCGGGAACGCTCCAGTTAACATCGGGATCGGGCTCGATAACTCCGCGCGAGCGGTCGTTGAAATACTCGTGCAGGGGGCTCTCCGTGCTCATGGCCTCGGTATTGAGCATCTGGAAGAGCATGACGAGCTCGGGCTGACTGTTGTTCTCCGCCACGAGCAGACGGCAGTATTCGGGAATCTTGGGGCTCTGGCCCTCAAATGCCCCGCCAGGATGAAAGAGGGAGAGATAGTCGTCTAAGGTTGAGCTGCGATCGTAATAGCGACGGATCACCTCGACCAAAAGCCCGTGCTTGCTGCCCACGTAGTGCAGCACGCCCGCCTGGGTGATGCCCACCTCGTCGGCTACCGCCTGGAGCGACATGCCGTTAAAGCCGCGCGCGTTGATAAGCCGCACGGCCGCCGAAACAATCTGGTCAAGGCGTTCCTGCGCCGCGGCGCTGCGTTTCTTTGCCGCGGGTGTGGGAGTTTTCTGAGTGTCCATATAGATCGCGCTGCCTTATTTAGGGCGGCTCGAGTATTGCCGCCAAATGCCTTTTGTATACCCCCATAGCTTACCTCAGCCGTTCAGCGGTTCAAAACAACCGTTTACCGCTCTTATAGGTTACTAAGTACTTAGTAAGCGTACTATACAGGTCGTGGAGTTACTTACTAGTTAGTAAGTAGCAACCCAACAGACGCTCGCGAGCAGCCGTACCCCATTCCACGGCCGCCGCATCCAGCGGGTTTGACCCCTTGACCCTTGGTGCACGAGCGCCCTCGCGCATTCCATCACAGAGAGGATCTATCCCATGGCAAATCAAACCGCCGCGGCGATTGACGAGAACGCCATCGCCCCCGATACCGGAAAGCCCATGACCAAAACCGAGACATGGCGCTTTATGATCGGCTTTATCATCTTCGGAATCATGTGGATGATGTCGGGAACAATCGGCTCCAACGTCTTGTTCCCCGAGCGTTTTAACGGCCTTAATATTGGCCAGCCCGAGGCAATTCTCGCGGCGATGAACTCGGTCGGTTCGATCTTCGCCCTGTTCTCAAATCTCGTTTTCGGCGCGCTTTCCGACCACTGCCACAGCCGCTTTGGCAAGCGCACGCCGTTTATCGTTCTCGGCGGTTTTATCTGCGGCTGTGCTTTCTGGAGCACTTCGGTCGCGACCACACTTCCCATGATCGTCGCCTCCTGGTGCGTGCTGCAGATTGGCCTCAACTGCATGCTTGCCCCTGCTGTTGCCGTGCTTTCCGACCGCATCCCGCTTAACAAGCGCGGCACGCTCTCCGCATTCTATGGCGGCGGCGCAACGGCCGGCCAGTCGATTGGCACCATCATCGGTACGCAGTTCCTCTCCAACCCAGTTCCTGGCTTTATCATCGGCACGGTCTCTTGGTTGCTGACCGGCATCCTCGCCGTCATCATTTGCCCGCGCGAGAAGTCTGCCGCTCTTGACGAGGGCGAGCAGTCTGAGAAGCTCAATCTCAAGTCGCTGCTGCTCATGTTCGTTCCGCCCACCAAGAACTGCCGCGACTTTTATCTGGCGCTCTTTGGCCGTCTGCTCCTCATCTTCGGTTACTTCTGCATCAACGGCTATCAGCTCTATATCCTCGAGAAGTACATCGGTCTTCCCGTGGCAGAAGCCGGCGCAGTTCTTTCGAGTATGTCCGTCGTGATCATGGTCGTGTCGCTTGTCGCCTCGCTTACCTCGGGCGCCATCTCCGACAAGATCGGCCGCCGCAAGCCTATCATCCTCGTCGCAACGATTATGATGTGTATCGGTATCGCCCTGCCCTGGCTACTTAAGTCCGTTATCGGCATGTACGGATTTGCTCTGCTCGCCGGACTTGGCTACGGTATCTACTCTTCCGTGGACCAGGCGCTCAATGTCGATGTTCTGCCCGATAAGGAGAACGCCGGCAAGGACCTGGGCATCCTCAATATCGCCAACACCATCGGTCAGATCCTTGGCCCCATCGTGACCTCGGCAATCGTTGTCGCCACCGGCTCCTATTTCATGGCGTTCCCAATCTCCATCGTGCTCATCGCCGTGGGCTATGTGTCCATCATGCTCATCAAGAGCGCCAAGTAATTTGCCACTCTCTTTCATTCCGTCGGGCTGCGTTCGTGTTGCCCGACGGACTCCGACTATTCAATCGCTTAACTTGGAGGCGTTATCATGACTATCGTCGAGCAGTACAAGGTGTTTAAGCTCGAGCTCGCGGGCACTGCGGCCGGCAATCCCTATGTCGAAGTCGAGCTGTCGGCGCGATTTGACCGCGCGGATGGCCAGGACAGCTTTGAGGTCCATGGCTTCTACAAGGGCAATGGCTGCTACGGAATCAACTTTATGCCCGAGAGTGCCGGTGTCTGGAACTACACGGTGAGCTCCAATGACCCCGAGCTCGATGGTGCCGCCGGCTCTTTTGAGGCCGTGCCCGCCACGGGCGCCAATCATGGTCGCGTGCTGCTGGCAAAGGATGTGCTCGCCCACGGAGCTCCGTTCATTACTGACGAGGATTTCAACTTTGCCTACGAGGATGGAACGCGCTACCTGCCCTTTGGCACCACATGCTATGCCTGGACCAACCAGGATGTTCAGCTGCAGGAGCAGACGCTCGAGACGCTCGCAGAGGCACCTTTTAACAAGATCCGCATGTGCGTCTTCCCCAAGTTCTACGACTATAACGTTGAGGACCCAGCGATGTATGCCTATGAAGGCGAGAAGGGCGATTTCGACCATTTTCGCTTCTATGAGCCGTTTTGGGAAAACCTCGAGCACCGCATCGAGCAGCTTGACGAGCTGGGTATCCAGGCGGATCTCATCGTTTTGCATCCGTATGACAAGCCTGAGGACTGGGGCTTCTCTCGTATGACGCGCGAGGAGGATATTTTCTACCTGACGTATGTCGCTCGTCGCTTCTCGGCATACAAGAACATTTGGTGGAGCCTCGCCAATGAGTGGGACCTTATGCCGTGGAAGCCGGCCGAGGACTGGGACCGCTATGCCCGTATCATCATGGCGAACGACCCGTATGGTCATCTGCGCAGTATCCACAATTGCCGTGAGATCTTTGACCACAGTCATCCGTGGATTACGCACGTGAGCTACCAGAGGTGCGACCTCAAGAACACAGCCGAGGACGTCACCATGCTGCGCGCGCAGTATAGCAAGCCGGTTTTGATCGACGAGGTCGGCTATGAGGGCAACATCAACTGGGGCTGGGGTAACCTGACCGCTCAGGAACTCATACGTCGTTTTTGGGAGGGCAGTTTGCGTGGCGGTTATGTGACCCACGGTGAGACCTACGTCGACCGCGGACCCAAGCTGTGGTGGGCGCACGGCGGCAAGCTCTACGGTGATTCGCCCGATCGCATTGGCTTTTGCCGTCGCTACATGGAGGCGCTGCCGGCCGATTTTGACTGGGTGCCCGATGAGGTCGGCATCCTTGACGGTACGTTTACCTGGGATGTCACCTGTATGTCCAACGATCATGGCCACGGGACTGCCGATGTCCTTATGTACTTTGGGTTCAACCGTCCGGCGTATCGTGAGTTTGAGGGCGAGGCGGGCGCTCGTTACAAGGTGA
>CABUTP010000064.1 GCA_902494545.1 uncultured Collinsella sp.
CGTTCTCGCCCTCGCCATCGCGGCGACGCAGGACCAGGTACGGCACAGCCGCTTCACTCAAATGCTGAGGAGCCTCGCACGCGACGCGCTTGCACTCGATGCCCTCGCCGGCCGCTGGATCAAACTCGGCGACGATACCGCCCTCGCCCACGCACGCAACCTTGGCGGCGCCAGCGGCCTCGGCATGCGCCCGCAACTCGGTCCACACGGCAGCCGGATAGCACTCGCGCGCCTGGCGATCGTGGGTCACGCGGGCGAGTACAACGGGGCCGCGTGCCGCCTGCATCGCGCGGCCAAAGCGCACGCGCAGCAGTGCCGCGGGCTCAAGCGTCACGCTACTGCGCCCCAGCTCGGCCGTCAGCGTGGCCAGCGGGCCCTCCTCATGCGAGAGCGGATAGCTGTCCAAGTCGACGTCGGCAAACAGCACGGCATCGTAGCCGGCGGGGCGCAGGGCTGCCGCATCGGCAAGCGACGCAAAGCGCACCTGGGCGCGCGGCGTGCGGTCGACCTCGTAGGTCTCGTAATCGTATGCGGTACTGCGCTTGTCCACCTTGGTACGAACGTCGTCGAGCACGGGCACAGTCGCGGCCTGCGACACGTCGAGCGCGCGAGCATCGTTCATAAGAATGTCGATGGCATGTCGCAGCAGGGCGGTCTCCGCCTGGCGACGAGCCTGGCCGTCAAGGCCTCCAAGGGCGCGATCGGGCAACGCCTCGGCGACGGCGAGCATTGCCTTGAGCGCCGTCACGGGTTTGTCGCGCCACAGCGCTTGGAACACGTCCGAGACCACGCACGGCACGTTCTTAAACCAGTTGTCATCACTGGCAGCCTTGCGCGTGCCCCTGACCTGGCCCTGCACGCTCTGCAGCAGGCTCTTGACGGCCTTGGTGGTCTTGCCGCGCGACAGGCGCATGTTCTTGTCGAAGGTGCGCGCGCTGGCGGCATCGGCACCCGAAAGCGGACTGTAAATCCAGTCGGTAAGCTCCGGCGCGGGCCACCACTCGGTCTTGGAGGCGGTGCCCTCGTCGGCGGCCTTCATGCGCTCGATCAGATTGGCGAGCGCCGCGAACTGCCTGCCCGCGATGGATTGGGAAAACGCCGTGAACTCGGTTGTCTCGGCCGCAATATGACGTGCCGCCAAACGGGCAGCGAGTTCACCGAACAGCTGAGGAGCCCGGGCAGACACCACGAGCACGCGCACGGGGTCCGCGGACGTCGTGATACCGCCGTCGACCGCGGCGTCCTCACACGTTTTTACCAGCTCATCGATTGCATCCACATAGGCGTGGGCGCGGGCGTGAGGACCGGCAACCTCTACAAAGGTAGGCTGAGCGGCGGACTTGGAGGCAGTCTGGGGCGCGGCGGCACCCTCCCCCAGCGGCGCGACCTCAAACAGCACGCCGCGGGCATCAAATGCCGCGGCAAGCTCCTCGCGCATCGCCGCCTGCTCGCGGGCAAGCAGCACAACGACCTCTCCCCCATTGTTCGCCACGGCCGACAGCAGCTCGAGCAAGCCGTGCGTAAACGACGTGATACCGCGCACACATACCGCGCGGGCGCACGCCGGAAGGCCGTCGGCCAGCACCTCGGCCATAAGGTCAGCCGCCTCGCAGGGCTCGACCATGTCTCGACGGTCCAAGCCGCTTGCATAGGCACTCAACAGCTCGAACACGCGAGCCTCGGCGTCGCTCTTGGGATCGGGCTAGCAAACGTCGCCGCAGCAGCGCTCGGCACCCGTTCCCGCTACGCCCGACAGCACATCGCGGGCCATGCGCGCGAGCATGCGCACCGTGCCCTGACTGTGCGAAAGCGGCTGCAGGTCGGCATCGTCGCGACGGGCGGTCATGTCCGAGAACAGCATCTGGCGCTGCATGTTGTCGACGAAGCTGCGGCCATCGCCCATAAGCTCCCACAGCGAACGAAGCCACGACGCGGGGGTTTTGTAGTCAACGCCCAGCGAGGCGCCAGCGACCGCAGCATCGTGACGGCACAGGTCGAGCTCGGCAAACGAGGGCGCCAGCAAAACGGCACGCCCGTGGCGGGCAACCAGGTCGGCGAGCAACGCCGCCTCGGCATCGCTCAAGTCCGTACCGGTATTGGTGGTATAGATTCGAACAGGCATGGTCCTCCACTCAAACCGTTCGCAATAATCAATGCATCCATCCTACCCGCCCACGCGGACAGATTTGCCCCACGCCAACAGATTTGATCCCTTGGGGACGGAGGAAAACGGATCACAGAGGGGGGTTAGTCTAACCCGGTGATCCGTTATCCTCCGTTCCCAAGGGATCAAAAAACCGCCCCCGAAGGGACGGTTCTGCGCAATTCGTTTTTGCCGCTGGCCTACTCGCCATCCTCCAGTTTGATGAGGATCTTGCGATAGCCACCGTACTCGCCATTAAGCGCCTTGGACACGCGGCTCACCGTGGTGGACGAAGCGCCGGTGCGGGCCTGAACCTCAACATAGGGCTCACCCTCATCCAGATAACGCGCGACCTGCAGGCGCTGCGATAAATCGCAAATCTCGCGCGGCGTGCAGATATCGGTCAAAAACGCTTGGATATCGTTCTCGTCGTCCAAAAGACTAAATGCGTGGACCAGCTGCTTGACATCAGGCTTGTCAAACATGTTCTCGATATTCATCGATCACCGCCAAACCCGCCAAAAGGCATCGTAGTTGATACTGACATCGGGCATCGTTCGCCCGTAAATATGCAATAAAACTATGCATGGGCTATTTGCCCGTAGCAGTGTAGCACACCACTAAACTAAAGTGACAAGACTCTCTGTCAGCGGCACGTTTTTCAGGACGAACGCCGTTTAGAAACCGAATGCGCACGTAAGCTCCACGAACATTTGAGACAATGGGCGCCCAAACACCGCGGCGCGCCCGCGCAACCATCCAAGTCGCCGCCGCAAGCCGCTTCACGCGACGCCAGCAACCCCGGCGCAAGAAAGGATTCACGCCATGCGCTTTATGCTTAACTGGCTCTTCACCTCGATCGCCATCGCGATCGCCACGTTCCTCGTCCCCGGTATCCAACCCTTCGGCTTTTCCGAGGCCTGGGTCTGCTTTGCCTTTGTGGGACTGTTCCTCAACATCGTCGATTCGTTCGTCAAACCGTTCCTCACGGTCATCTCGCTGCCGCTCACGATCATTACGCTCGGCATTTTCCAGCTCGTGCTCAACAGCTTTATGCTGGAGCTCGCCAGCTACCTGTCGGTCAACCTGTTGGGCGTCGGCATCTCCATCGCCGGCTTTGGCTCGGCCTTTATGGGCAGCATCCTAGTGTCCATCATGCGCAGTATCCTCGATAGTATTGCCGAAGACTAAAACGGCCATTCCGGCCGTGCCCATCTCAACAGCCCAAAACGAAGGCCGCCCATCGCAAAAATGGGCGGCCTTCTTATTTGTCAAGTCTCAAAGGGCGAGAGAATCTACCATTTCTACCCCGTCCCCAAATGGCAGGTGTGGGTTAGATGACGTAGTCGTAGCCATGGTTGGGAGCGACAAGTTGATCGAGCGTCACACCATCGAGGTAGTCGTTGATGAGCTTGTCCAGGTTCTTCCACACGTCGAGCGTGGGGCACTCATCCGAACGCGAGCAGCCCTTGCAGTCGCCATCCAGGCATGCAACCGGTGCCAGACTGCCCTCGGTCAGGCGCAGGATCTCGCCCACCGTGTACTGCTCGGGCGGGCGCGTGAGCACGTAGCCGCCGCCCTTGCCGCGCATGCCCGAAAGCATGTTGGCGCGCACGAGCGTAGCCAAGATGTTCTCGAGATATTTCTCGGAAATCCCCTGTCGCGCCGCGATCTCTTTGAGCGGGATGCGACCGGCCGCCTGGTGCTCGGCCAGATCGACCATAACGCGCAGGGCATATCTGCCCTTTGTAGAAACCAACATGTATAGTGCTGCCTTTCGGTCATTTAGTCCGTAGAAATTCTAGCCGAAAAATTGGTTTTGAAAATACCCGTTCCGGTCAAGATGGTTAATCAGCTCGTAATAATCTTCTATTTCCTATTGCATTACTAGGCTTTAGTGTCTAGTATGCTTCCCAACAGCTAAACGAACAACCTATAAGGTTTATGGGTTTAGCTGCTACACGCACCGTGAAACCACACGGCAACCAGCAACTTGAACACTTTGGAGGTTCACCATGAGCAAGGTTTACACGTCCATCGATCAGCTTATCGGCCACACCCCGCTCCTGGAGCTCACCCACTTTGAGGCCGATGAGGACCTCAAGGCTCGTGTGCTCGTCAAACTCGAATACTTCAACCCCGCCGGGTCAGTTAAAGACCGCGTCGCCAAGAACATGATTGACGAGGCCGAGAAGGCCGGCAAGCTCGTGCGCAGCGGCGACTACACCATCATCGAGCCCACGAGCGGCAACACCGGCGTCGGCATCGCCTCGGTGGCTGCGGCTCGCGGCTACAAGGTGATCATCACCATGCCCGAGACCATGTCCGTCGAGCGCCGCAAGCTGATGCAGGCATACGGTGCGCAGCTCGTGCTCACCGACGGCTCCAAGGGCATGAAGGGCGCTATCGCCAAGGCAGAGGAACTGCAGAAGGAGACTCCCAACAGCATCATCGCCGGCCAGTTTGTGAACCCCGCCAACCCTGCCATTCACAAGGCCACGACCGGCCCCGAGATCTGGGACGACACCGACGGCAAGGTCGACATCTTCGTCGCCGGCGTCGGCACCGGTGGTACCGTGACCGGCGTGGGCGAGTTCCTCAAGGAGCAGAACCCCGAGATTAAGGTCGTCGCCGTTGAGCCCGCCACCTCCCCGGTGCTCTCCAAGGGCCAGGCCGGCCCGCACAAGATCCAGGGCATCGGCGCCGGCTTTGTGCCCGACGTCCTCGACACCCAGATCTACGACGAGATCATCCCCGTCGAGAACGACGACGCCTTTGCCACCGGCCGCGCCGTGGGCCACAAGGAGGGCGTGCTCGTGGGCATTTCGTCCGGCGCCGCCGTGTGGGCTGCGCTGCAGCTGGCCAAGCGCCCCGAGAACGAGGGCAAGACCATCGTGGCGCTGCTCGCTGATACCGGTGAGCGCTACCTGTCCACGGCACTCTTCAAGGACTAGGGCCTGTCGCCCATAGGTTGAGCCCAGGGACGAGCCGGTCCCCTCTCTCCCGGCAGCCTGAGCCCATCCCATCAGGGTATCCCACGAGACGTCCGAACTTGCTACAATGTCTGCGGCGCGGAACCAGCCTCCCGCGCCGCTTTTCTTTTTTGGCCACATGCCACCAAGGAGAACCTCCCCATGCACAACAAGCGCGTGCTCGTCGCCATGAGCGGCGGCGTCGATTCCAGCGTGACCGCGTACCTGCTCAAAAGCCAGGGCTACGAATGCGTCGGCGCCACCATGCGCCTCACCTGCCCCGCACCCGACCCCGCCACGGGCATGAGTAAGGTCGACCGCGACATCGCCGATGCAAAGGCCGTCGCCGAGCGCCTGGGGATACCCCACCATGTGCTCGACCTGCAGCAGACCTTCGACCACAGCGTAATCGAGCGCTTTGTGAACGCCTACCAGGAGGGGTTGACGCCCAATCCGTGCATTATCTGCAACCGCCACATTAAGTTTGGCGCGCTGCTCGATGCGGCGCTGGACATGGGCTGCGACTACATCGCAACGGGACATTACGCCAAAACAAGCCAGGCGGCAGACGGCACCTGGCAGCTCCATCGCGGCGAAGATCCCAAAAAGGACCAAAGCTACTTTTTGTATTCGCTTACGCAGGAGCGCCTGGCACACACGATCTTTCCGCTGGCAGGCCTAGACAAAGAGCGCGACGTGCGCCGCATAGCCGCCGAGCAGGGCTTTACCAACGCCCAGAAGGCCGAAAGCGAGGACATCTGCTTTATTCCAGACGGTAACTACGCGGGCTATATCGAGCGCCGCTGCGGACATCCCGCTGCACCGGGCGACATTGTGTGGCGCGACGGCAGCGTGGTCGGGCGCCACAACGGCGCGCCGCGCTACACCATCGGCCAGCGCAAGGGCCTGGGCGTCGCGATGGCGCATCCCGTGTATGTGACGGGCGTCGATGCCGCCAACAACACCGTGCATTTGGGCGAGGCCGAGGACCTGGCGGCCACAGCGCTCACGGCAAACGACTGGATCTGGAGCGCTCCGGCAGAGCGCATGGAGGCGGAACTCGACGCCGGCGGCATTCGCGTAGGTGCCAAGTACCGCTACCGTCAGAAAGACCAGGCAGCGACCCTTACGCGTGACGAAGACGGGCAAATGCTGCTAACTTTTGACGAGCCGCAACGAGCCATCGCCCCCGGCCAGGCCGTTGTAGTCTATCGCGGCGACATCGTCCTGGGCGGCGGCACCGTAACCGGCGCCATCAAGTAGCCCCATCCCCTTCATAAGTTGCGGTGAAAAAGGGGCAGTTTAAGCGCATAAAACCGCCAAACAGTCCCTATTTCACCGCAACTTAGAGAGGACGGCCTCGGTCGGTACTGCTGTGTCAGCCGAGGCCGCTGCTCCCCTAGCGCTGAACGTAGGCGCGAACCAGCTCGTAGGTATTGCGCACGCCGTCGATGTGGCTGCGCTCGTAGTTGTGGCTCGCGTACACGCCGGGGCCGATCAGGCCATGGCGAATGTCGTAGCCGGCAGAGAGCGTGGCCTCGACGTCCGAACCGTAATGCGGATACACGTCGATGGCGTAATCGAGCTCAAGCTCGCGCGCGATATTGGACAGCGTGGTCACCAGGTCGTAGTTGTACGGACCGCCCGAATCCTTGGCGCAAATCGACACCATGCGCTCGGTGCAGCCCAGGTCGTCGCCCACGCAGCCCATGTCCACGCTGATCATCTCGCGCGTGTCGGCCGGCACAAAGGCACCGCCGTGGCCGACCTCCTCGTACACCGTAAAGAGCAGCGACACCTTGCGCGAAAGCGACACCTCGCCTTCGGCGACGGCGCGGGCCAGACCCAGCAGAATCGACGCGGACAGCTTGTCGTCAAGGAAGCGACTCTTGATGTAGCCGCTCTCCGTCACCGTGGTGCGCGGATCCATAGCGATGATGTCGCCCGTCTGAATACCCAGCTCGAGCACATCGTCCTTGCTGTCAACATTCTCGTCGAGCAGAATTTCCATGTTCTTCTCGATGGTCTTGACCGGCTCATCGGCCACGTGCGCCGAAGGCTCAGTATTGAGGACCACACCCGTGTAGACATTGCCATCGCGCGTATAAACGGTGCAGTTCTCGCCATCGGCCGTAGACCACTGATGCCCGCCGAGTGTCGTGGGGCGCAGGCGACCATTGTCCTTAATGGAGCGCACCATGGCGCCCAGGGTATCGACATGGCTCGCCAACACGAGCGGCTCACCCTCACCACCAAGCTCAACGAGCACATTGCCCTTATTGGAGCGCTCGGGCCCAAAGCCCATATCGCGCAACGTCTCCATCAGATAATCAGTCGCCGCACGGGTATAGCCCGTCGGCGAAGCAATCGAGGTAAGCGCCTTCAGCTGGTCAGTAATATAGGAGAGCGTAGAATCCATCTTGGACACCAAAGTCACCCTTTTATATCGAATTAAACCCACAGCAACAATACCACCGCGAACCATCTTTTTACTTAGCGAGATAACCCATTGAGCTCCTCAGAACTGCGCCCGCCACGATAACGAGCCGGCGGGCCCCTGCCCGTTAGCCCCACAA
>CABUTP010000065.1 GCA_902494545.1 uncultured Collinsella sp.
CGCGGTCTTAAGTACGGCATCTACTCGAGCTATGGCATGAAGGCCGATGAGCTCGCCGACCTGCTGCTGTTCTGGTCTGCCAAGGAGCAGAAGATGATCACCCTTGCCGAGTATGCCAAGGGCATGCCCGAGGGCCAGAAGGCAATCTACTATGCCGCCGGCGATTCGCGCGAGCGTCTGGCCAAGATGCCCGTCGTGAAGGGCGTGCTCGACCGCGGCTACGATGTACTGCTGCTGACGCAGGACGTGGATGAGTTCACCTTCCAGGCCATGCGTGAGTATGTGGCTGCCGATATGCCCAAGGTCTACGAGGATGACGCTGCTCGCGAGGCTGCCGAGAAGGCAGTTGCCGATGGTGCCGAGCCTGAGGTCGAGGATCGTCACCTGGAGCTTAAGAACGTCGCGACCGGCGACCTTGACTTGGCAACCGATGACGAGAAGAAGGAGGCTGAGGACGCCACCAAGGAGAACGAGGACCTCTTTAATGCCATGAAGGAGGCGCTCGGCGACAAGGTCGAGAAGGTTGCCGTCTCCGCGCGCCTGACCGATGCCCCCGCCTGCATTACCACCGAGGGCCCGCTTTCGCTCGAGATGGAGAAGGTGCTCCAGAAGGGTCCCGAGGGTACGCCCGACGGTATGCCCAAGAGCCAGCGCGTACTCGAGCTCAACGCCAAGCACCCGGTCTTCGCCAAGCTCGTCGCTGCCCAGAAGGCGGGCGACGCCGACAAGATTAAGCAGTACTCCGGCCTGCTCTACGACCAGGCCCTGCTCGTCGAGGGCATCCTCCCCGAGGACCCCGTAGCCTTCGCGGCAGCTGTTTGTAACTTGATGTAGTTAGCAAGTTACGCGGTTCTACGAACCGCGTAACGGCTCGACGCTGCAAACGCCCCTAAGCGGCAATCTGACGTTCAATCGTCGGTCGCGTACCAAAGTACGCTTCCCTCCTCTTTCACGTCACCTTGCTCGCTTGGGGGCGTTTTCGCTGACTTATGCTCAACCTACGACGCTTTCGTGGTCTAAGTAGTCATTGGGGCGGTCGTTGGGGACGTTCTTAAATGACTAGTCGTTGGGGACGTTCTTGTTTGACTAGTCGGTTAAGAACGTCCCCAACGACTAGTCGGATTGCTAGTTTGTGCGGGTTGTGGTTTTGGGAGCTGCGGGAATTTAAGATACTGTACAACTGTACGTTAAATCATCTTCGTAGTATATTGCTACCCGCAAAACTCAGCACCATTGTGCCGCGAGGCACTAAAGCGTCTACGTACAATGGTTGTCGATAGTACGATTCGATTCAACGACAGGATGGATGGTCCAAGCGTGAGTCTCGGCAGCAAACTATCCAACGCAAAGGTCTCCTTTGCGATATTTAAGCGCGACATTAAGCGACTGCTTATGAACCCCGTCGCCCTGGTGGTTACCCTGGGCGTGTGCGTCATTCCCTCGCTGTATGCCTGGTACAACATCGTTGCCAACTGGGATCCGTACGGAAATACCCAGGGCATTAAAATCGCCATCGCCAACAACGATCAGGGCACCCAGAACGACCTAGTGGGCGAGCTTAACGCAGGCGATAAGGTGGTCGACCAGCTCAAGGAGAACGACCAGCTCGGCTGGACCTTCGTCGACTCGGCGGCAGATGCCAAAGAGGGCGTCGAAAGTGGCGAATACTATGCTGCCATCGTGATCCCCAAGAACTTCTCCGGCAATCTCGTCTCGATGCTCGACGGCAATTACCATCAGCCGAAGCTCACCTATTACGTCAACGAGAAAAAGAGCGCCATTGCGCCCAAGGTCACCGATACCGGTGCCAACACCATCGAGGAGCAGATCAACTCGGAGTTTGTCTCCACGGTGGGCGAGACCGTCGCGGGCATTGCCAAAGATGCTGGCATCGACCTTAAAGACAAGGCAACCCAGACTCAGGATTCGCTGGCGGGCTCGGTGTCCGAGGCGTCTGATACCCTGGGCGAAGTACGCGATTCCATCGGCGACATGAACACCGCCATCGACAAGACGAGCAACTCGATTGCTTCGGCCGATGCTGCGCTGGCGGGCCTACAGGGGCAGGCGCCTTCGCTAACGCAGGCAATCGCTCAGGGTAATGATCTGCTGGGCGAAGCTCGCACCACGGCTGGCAAGTCCATCACCTCGCTCTCCAAGGCACTTTCGGAGGGCAGCATCGTGCTGAGTAAGACATCGGCTTCTGCGAACGCCGCGATTGGCAAACTCGCCGGTACGGTTACGTCCACGACCACTCGTATCGACAACTCGCTCGAATCCCTTCAGGCGACGATTGACCACAACAGCGCTGTCATCGAGCGCCTGCAGATTCTCGTTAACGATACGTCGACGGGATCGGAGAACGCCGATGCGCTCATCGCGTCGACCATCAATTCGCTTCGCGAGCAAAACCAGAAGCTGCAGAGCATTAAGGATGGCCTTTCTGCACAGTCGAGCGCCATGGCAAACGACGCTACGGCAATCTCGAACGCGAGCAATGCACTCAACGCGGCAATTCAGACCGGTACGGCTAACCTCGGTCAGGCTCAGACCGATCTGGGACAGAACGCGCTGCCGAAGGCTTCGAGCGCGCTTGACTCCTTTGCCGCCGTTTCGGGCGATTTGACCGGCATTGTATCGGGCATGACCCCCACGATAGCGAGCGCGCGCGGCACGCTGGCGCAGCTCGACGCCACGCTCAAGCAGGCAAAGACCACGCTGTCCCAAACCGACGCCTCCCTTGCCAAGGTTCAGGACAAGCTCGCGACCGCCGCCAATGACATTGCGGCGCTGCAGACCTCTGAGTCTATGGGCGAGTTGGCCGACCTCATGGACGTCGACGTCGATGACGTGGCAGATTTCATGGCATCTCCGGTTGAGCTGACGTCCAAGTCAATCTATCCGGTCAAGAGCTTTGGCTCGGGCATTGCTCCTTTCTACACCAATCTGGCGCTGTGGGTGGGCGGCTATGTGCTCATCGCCATCTACAAGCTCGAGGTCGACCGCGAGGGCATCGGTAGTTTTACGGCGCGTCAGGGCTACTTTGGCCGCTGGCTGCTGCTGGTGATCCTGGGCGCGTTACAGGCCATTATCGTTACGGTGGGCGACCTGGTCATTGGCGTTCAGTGCGTCAATCCGCTGCTCTTTGTGCTGGGCGGCATCGCTATCTCGTTCACCTACGTCAACATCATCTATGCGCTGTCCACCACCTTTAAGCATATCGGTAAAGCCATTGGCGTCATCCTCGTCATTGTGCAGATCCCCGGCTCGTCGGGCATGTATCCCATCGAGATGATGCCCGGCTTCTTCCAGTGGCTGCACCCGCTGCTGCCCTTCACCTATGGCATCAACCTGCTGCGCGAGACCGTCGGTGGCATGTATTCGTTCAACTACCTGTTCAACCTGTGCATCCTGGGCGTGTTCCTTATTATCGCGCTCTTTATCGGTCTGCAGCTGCGCCCGTTGCTGCTCAACCTCAACCTGCTCTTTGATAAGCAGCTTTCCACGACGGGCCTCATGATCTGCGAGTCCAACGACCTGCCGCGCCAGCGCTATTCGCTGCGCACGGCCATGCGCGTCATGCTCGATTCGGATTCGTACCGTCGCGAGCTGCTCGATCATGCCGTGGCGTTTGAGCATCGCTACCCGTACTACATCAAGGGCGGTTTTGCCGCCGTGGTAGGCGTGCAGGTCCTGCTCTTTGTGCTCTCGACGGTGCTCGATATCGACAATAACGGCAAGATCATCCTGCTCGTTATCTGGATCATTTCGGTTATCGCCATCTGTGGCTGGCTCATCAACATCGAGTACATCCGTGCGAGCCTCAATACCCAGATGCGTATCTCGGCGCTTTCGGACGAGGACCTGCGCCGCGAGATGCGCGAGCACACGGCTGCCATCCCTGCCGCCCGTCGCATGTTTGGTCTCAACGCCAGTGAGCGGGGCACCAAGGACAGCGAACAGCCCACGAGCCGTCTGCCGCATATCGGTGCGCATCGTAAGGCTCAAGATGCCGACGGCGTTGACAACGTAAGCGGAAACGACGGGGACACCACCCCGCTTGGCAAGCACTCTAAAGGAGGTGAGGCATAAATGAAAAACATCCTGCACCTGTTTAAGCGCGATGTCCAAAACGTGTCTCGCTCCGTGATCGGCTTGGTTGTTGTGATGGGCCTGATCATCGTGCCGTGCCTGTACGCGTGGTTTAACATCGCCGGAAGCTGGGATCCCTACGGCAATACCGGCAACCTTAAAATTGCAGTGGTCAACACCGACGAGGGCTACGAGAGCGATCTGATTCCCGTCGAGGTCAATGTGGGCGAAAACGTAACCGCCACCCTGCGCGGCAACGAGAACTTCGACTGGGTCGTCCTCAACGACCGCGATAAGGCGATTGAGGGCGTTAAGTCGGGCGCGTACTACGCTGCCGTCGTTATCCCTAAAACGTTTAGCGCCGATATGATGACGCTTTTCTCGACTGAGGTGAAGCACGCCGATATCGAGTTCTACGAGAACCAGAAGGCCAACGCCATCGCGCAGATCGTGACCGAGAAAGGCTCGAGCGCCGTCCAGAGCCAGGTCAACGAGACCTTTACCAAGACCATCACGACTATCGGTCTTAAAACCGTGTCCAGCCTGCTCGACTATATGAGCACCGACCAGGTGAGCAACTTTATCGCCAATCTGTCCTCTACGCTGGGCGATTCGGTCGAGGACCTGCAGGACGTTCAGGCGAGCGCGAAGTCGCTCGCGGGCATTTTGAGCTCTACGTCCGATTCGCTGACATCGGCGGGCGGCATGCTCAAGCAGACGGGCACCGTCGATGAGTCGACGAAGCAGCTGATGGAGCACGCCAAGAGCGGCATCAATGATTCCAAGGAAGCGCTCAAGGCCGCCAGCGATGCCGTTGACGCGGCGATTGACGGAAGCGCGGGCTCGTTCGACAACGTGTCCGCCGAGCTTGCGAAGGCATTCGATGCCGCGAATCAGCATGTTGACCTTACGGTGTCCCAGCTCAACGATGCCGCTGCGGCCCTCGATGCGCGCGCCAAGGATATCGATAAGATGACCGATCAGCTCCGCAGCCTTGCCGACCAGGTGAGTGATGACAAGCTCAAAGACGGCCTCAAGTCCGCTGCGACGTCGCTGGGCAGAATTGCCGCGGAGTACCGTAACAATGCGAAGGACCTGACGGCGACCGCAAAGTCCCTTTCGGGCAGCATGGCGGAGGTCAACAATTCGCGTGCCGAGGTCGACCAGGCCATCGCCGATGCCAAGGCGGGTATCTCGGGTGCCAAGTCCGACTACGATTCTACGTTCTCGGTTAAGGCCAAGGAGCTCAAGAAGACCATTTCGGGCGTTCTGGATTCCCTGAACGGTATCTCGGGTGACTTGGATAGCGCCGTGAGCGGTCTGACCGACGCCTCTGGTTCGCTCGCGAAGGGTCTCTCCAAGGCTGCAAGGCTCGTCAACAAGGCTTCCGATCAGCTGGGCGAGGCGTCGGACAAGATCAGTGCCTTTAAGGACGAGCTTGATAGCGCTCTGATCTCGGGTGACCTGGCCATGATTAAGACAATGATTGGCAGCGACCCCGAGGGCCTCGCCGTGTCGCTTTCCGGCCCCGTTGCGCTCGATCGCAAGCCGGTCTATCCGATCCGCAACTACGGCTCGGCCATGGCGCCGTTCTACACGATTCTGTCGCTATGGGTCGGCTCGATCGTACTGGCGGCCATGATGAAGGTTTCGGTTGACGATGAGCTTATCAACGAGCTCATCCCCGTGCGCCTGCACGAGATCTACCTGGGTCGCTACCTGTTCTTTGGCGGTCTGGCTCTGCTGCAGGCAACGCTCGTGTGCGCGGGCGACATTCTGTTCTTTGGCATCCAGTGCGACAATCCCCTGCAGTTTGTGCTGGCGGGCTGGGTCGCGAGCCTCGTGTTCTCCAATATCGTCTACACGCTTACGGTATCGTTTGGAGATATCGGCAAGGCCCTCGCCGTCGTGCTGCTGGTCATGCAGGTCGGCGGTTCGGGCGGTACGTTCCCCATCGAGATGACCGGCCCCGTGTTCCAGGCGATCTACCCGTTCCTGCCGTTTACTCACGGCATCAACGCCATGCACGCCGCCATGGCCGGTGCCTACCATATGGAGTACTGGATTGAGCTGGGTATCTTGGCGAGCTACCTGATTCCGTCGCTGGCCCTGGGCGTCGTCTTCCGCCGTCCGGTTATCAAAGCTAACGACTGGATCATCGAAAAGCTGGAAAGCACGAAACTTATTTAGCGCGACAGCGTGACATTGGCAAAACATCGAGGTTCACTTTGCCGACGCTTTAGCGGGCTGGATTGCACGGGCTGCTTGGTTGTTGCTACAGTAGCGGGGCGTGCCGGGGGTCCGGCGCGCCCCGTTTTTATTTGACCATGAGGCGGCACACAGCCATACGCGTGCGGACACCACGCCCTGATTGAGTGTGAGGATGCCCTATGCCCCAGCATGTCACTGACAATATCGAAATGATGCCCGATAGCCCCGTTGCTCGCGAGGACCTGGGTGCGGGCGGCACCTCCCGTGGTGCCGGCGCTCGCTCGCCGCTGTTCTGGAAGGTTCTGCTCCTTTCGGTGGCGGTCATCTGGGGCTACTCCTTTACCACTATGAAGGACGCACTCGGCACCATTCCGGTGTTCGCGCTGCTCTATGTACGCTTTCTGCCCGCAGCGTTGGTCATGTTTGCCGTCTTCCACAAGCGCATCATCGCGCACCTCAACGCTCGCAACCTGATCGTTGGCCTGAGTATGGGCGTGCTCATGTGGGCGGCCTATGCGTTGCAGACGGTCGGTCTGGCACATACTACGGCGGGCAAGAATGCTTTTTTGACGGGCACGTATTGCATCCTTGTACCGTTCGCGAGCTATTTCCTGAGCGGCGAAAAGCTCACGCGCTACAACTTGGGTGCCGCGCTGCTGTGCCTAGCGGGCATTGGCCTCGTCGCACTCGATAGCGTTGAATTCAACATTGGTGACGTCATTACGTTGGCGGGTGCGGTCTTTTTCGCCATCCAGATGGCGGTGACTGCCAAGTACGGTCGCAAAATGGACATCAACGTCATCACGTTTTGGATGTTTGTGGGCAACGGCGTGCTGAGCCTGGCAACGTCGCTGCTATTCGAGACCCAAGCGCCTCTGTCCGTGTGGACGCCGAGCTTTATCACTGCGATGGCGTTTCTCTCGGTGGGCTGCACATGCGTGGCTCTGCTCATCCAAAACGTCGGCCTGGCGCATGTCCCGGCCTCGACGGGCTCGCTGCTCCTTTCGATGGAGTCGCCTTCGGGTGTGCTGTTCTCGGTGCTGCTGATGGGGGAGGCGCTCACCTCGCGCCTGCTCGCCGGCTTCGCGCTCATCTTTCTTTCGATTATCTTGAGCGAGACGCATTTCGATTTCTTGCGCCGAAAATCACACCCGCAATTGTAAACAACTTGTTGCGCCGCCCTCCCAGGGCGGCATTTTTATGTCATGCCCTTACAGTTGTACCTTGCACTTTACGCTATCAAAGTGCGTGCTGCAAAAACGTTACTGGAGGGCTTCTATGGCATCAGCTCTGTCCGATTTTCAACCGCAACCAGCGCCTCAG
>CABUTP010000066.1 GCA_902494545.1 uncultured Collinsella sp.
CCACGCGCGCACGGTCGCCCTGCGCACGACGAACAATCCACTCGACCATCTACATCCGCCCCCACGGTACTACCTATATATCTATTGCTCAAACGGATTGTAGTGTAGCCACTTTGTCCTCCAGATACAAAAAGGCCGCAACCCACACGGGCCACGGCCTTGGAATATGACAAAGAAATCGTCCTTTGTCGCACAGGCTTATGCGCCTGCCTCGACAACGCTCGCCATCGTTTCGGGCGAATCGGCTTCGTCTTCTGCCGCCTGCACCTTCGTCGACACCACGCCAAAGCAGTAGCTCAGCGCCGCAGACACCGCAAATGCCACACCGCCGGCAGCACAGCACCAGAGCAGGTTCGAAATACCGCCCGTGGCAAAGCCAATGACCATGAGGACATTCGTCATGCCGATGGTATAGGCCGTAACGTGGCCCACGGCAGCAACAAGTCCTCCGACGGCGCCGCCAATGGCCATGCACGTCAAGCACCTGCCATATTTAAAGCCGCAACCGTACAGCGCCGGCTCGCTTACGCCGCCAAGCACGCCCGAGATCGAATAGCCCAGCATGAGCGCCTTCTCGTCCTTATCCGCAACGCGAAGCGACGCGCCAAAGGGCATGCCCCAAACGGCGAACGTTGCCATCGTCGCGGCGATCAGGATGCACGAATCCGTTCCCACACTCATAAACTGCGCGTAGGCGAGCGATAGGACGACGTTGCTGACGCCCGCGATCTTAAGGAACTCCCAGCCCGCAGCAAGCCCCATGAGTGTGAGCAACGATACGATGCCACCGGAATTGCCAAGCATAAACATAAGATGGCCCAACAACATGCCCAAATAGCTGCCCGCCGGCGCCGTAATACACAGCGAAACCGGAACCATGACAAGCATGGTCGCAAACGGAACGAACGAAAACGCCACGGCCTTAGGGATAACGCGCCGAAAGAAACACTCCACTCGCCAAAGCACGGGCACCGAGATGAGAACCGGAATAACAGTCGTCGTGTAATCGTTGACCGGCGCGGGAAGCAGGCCATACACGGAAGTCATCGATGCCCCCGTCGTCGATGCGGCATCGACGAGCTTAAGCAGATCGGGCGCAATCAATACGCCGCCCAGCATCATACCCAGCTGCTCCGAGCAACCGAGCTGGCGGGCGGCCGCCCAACCAAGATAAATGGGCAAAAAGTAGTAGCCGGCGTTATAGAGCCAACTGTAGAACAGGCGATAGATTTCGGAATCGGCAGACCACAGGCCCAGCATGCCTTCGCCCATAATGACGGCGACGGTGCGGAACAAAGCCGCGCAGACAATAAACGGCAGCGCCGACATCATGCTTTTGGACAGATAGTCCACTACGGCCATGGCGTTTGATGAGACCGTCGTTGTAAACGAGGTGTTAGAAACTTGTGACACAGGAACCCTTTCCCAATGTGACATGCGGACTGTCCCTTTGTCACATCGTGCGGTACCGACCGATTGCGCGGTACTTTTGGTAGCGGAGGTTTGTGAGGGTCGCGTCGTCGAGCCGCCCAAGCGTATCGAAGGCATCAAATGCCGAGGACATGACGGCGCCGGCGATCTCCTCATGCGACAGGCCCCTATCGTCGACAATGCCGTCGATGATGCCGAGCGCCAACAAATCGGGGGCCGTGAGCTTCAGCGCCTCGGCGGCCTCATTCGCGCGCTCGGTATCCTTCCACAGGATCGACGCACAGGCCTCGGGGCTCACGACCGAATAGGCCGAGCTCGAGAGCATCAGGATGCGGTCGGCCACGGACAGTGCCAGCGCGCCACCAGAGCCGCCCTCGCCTGTCACCACCGAGACAATCGGCGTCTTAAGGCCGCTCATCTCCATGAGATTTTGGGCAATCGCCTCGCCCTGACCGCGCTCCTCGGCACCGATGCCGCAAAACGCGCCCGAAGTATCGACCAGGCACAGAACCGGTCGACCAAACTTTTCGGCTTGGCGCATAAGGCGACGCGCTTTGCGGTAGCCCTCGGGATGCGCCATGCCAAAGTTGCGGCGCATACGCTCTTTGGTCGTGGAGCCGCGCTCGACGGCGATGACCGTTACGGGGCGTCCGTCTTTCCAGCCAATGCCAGCCACCACAGCGGCGTCGTCGCCAAAGTAACGGTCGCCATGCAGCTCCACAAATCCATCCAGGCCCAGCGAGATCATCTCACCCGCCGTGGCACGATCTGCCGAGCGGGTCTGCTTGACAATCTCGAGCGCGGTTTTTGGTGCCGGCGAGCGCTTAAACAAGTGTCCCAGCTTTTTGCCGCGGCGACCCGCATGCACGATCTCATGCGGTGCCCCCAGGCTGGGCGCATGCCCTTCGTGCAGCGCCAACAGCTCGCCTACCGTGAGCGCAATCTCGCCACGCGGAACAACGGCATCGCAAAAGCCGTGCTCCAGCAAAAACTCGGAGCGCTGAAATCCCTTGGGCAGGCGCTTGTGCATGTTCTGCTCGATCACGCGCGGGCCGGCAAATGCCGTCAGGGCATCGGGCTCGGCCAGGATAATGTCGCCTTCCATGGCAAAGCTCGCGGTTACGCCTCCGGTCGTGGGGTCGGTGAGCACCGTAATATACAGGCCGCCCGCCTCGCTGTGGCGCCTAACCGCCGCAGAAATCTTGGCCATCTGCATAAGCGAGGTCACGCCCTCCTGCATGCGCGCACCGCCCGAAACGGTAAAGCCGACAACTGGCAATCCCAGCTCGGTCGCACGCTCAAATGTGCGACAGATCTTCTCGCCCACCACGGAGCCCATCGAGCCCATCATAAAGTTGGCGTCCATAAAGAAGAGCGCGGTATCGCAACCGCAGATTTTGCCCCTGCCGCACACAACGGCATCGCGCTCGCCCGAACGCTCGCTCACGCTCTTGAGCTTGTCGGCATAGCCGGGAAACGAGAGGAAGTCCTCCGACGCCAGATTGGCATCCCATTCCTCAAACGTGCCCTCGTCGACCGTCATGCGCATGCGCGCGCGACCGCTCACGCGAAAGTGTTTGCCACAACGAGGGCAGACCTCGAGGTTGTCGTGTAGGCGTGCCTCATCGATCACACGGCGGCACTCCGGGCACTTGATAAACACGTGGCGCGCGGGAAACTCGGCGCACGACTCGGTTATCGGCCCCTCTAGGACATTGACCGTCTTCGCTTTTCTATTCATCAGCATAGAGATGCCCCATCAGATCGGTGTGATACATGCCCGACAAGAACTCGTCGTTTGCCAGCACGTCGAGCTGAAGCTCGCTGTTTTCGCTCACGCCCTCAATCACGAGCTCGCCCAGGGCCGAGCGCATCTTGCGAATGGCGCCGTCACGCGTGGGCGCACACACGATGAGCTTGCCGAGCATGGAGTCGTAGTACGGCGGAACTGTCGCACCGGTGAACATGGCCGAATCCCAGCGCACGCGCGGACCACCCGGTACACGCAACGCGGTGACCGTTCCGCATGACGGCAGAAAGTCCGGCGTCTCGGCATTGATGCGGCACTCCATGGCGTGGTTGCGGACCGGCATGTCCTCCTGCTCAAAGGGCAGAGGCTGGCCGGCCGCCACGCGCAGCTGCCACTTGACCAAGTCGGTATCGGTCACAAACTCCGTAACCGGATGCTCCACCTGCAAGCGCGTGTTCATTTCCATAAAGTAGAAATTGCCGTCGTCCGAATACAGGAACTCGATGGTACCGGCCCCTTCGTAGCCGACGGCACGAGCCAGGTCACGCGCCGCCTTGTGCATACGGGCACGAATGTCGTCGTGTCCGTCAAGGCACGGTGCGGGGCTCTCCTCGATCAGCTTTTGGTTGCGGCGCTGCACCGAGCACTCGCGCTCGCCGAGCGAAAACACATGGCCCTGCTTATCGGCCATAATCTGCACTTCGACGTGGTGCGCCGGCGCGACGAACTTCTCCATGTAGCACTCGCCGTCGCCAAAAACGGCCTCGCCCTCGGCACGCGCTTCAATAAAGGCCTTTGCCGCGTCTTCCACGCGCTCGACCTTGCGAATACCGCGACCGCCGCCGCCCGCGCGCGCCTTGATGAGCACGGGACAGCCGATGCGCTCGGCCTCGGCTGTCGCCTCCTCGGGGCTTTTGAGCAAATCGCAGCCCGGCACGATGGGCACGCCCGCCGCGGCAGCCGTTCGACGTGCGGCATCCTTGTCGCCCATGCTGTCGATCACCTCGGCCGAAGGACCAACAAACGCCAGGCCATACTTGTCGCAGTCGCGCACGAAGCTCGCCTTCTCGGAGAAAAAGCCATAGCCGGGATGAATTGCCTTAGCTCCCGACTTTACGGCACAGGTGAGCACGGCATCGTCGTTGAGGTAGCTCTCGGCAAGACGCGGGCCGCCGATGCAATACGCCTCGTCGGCAAGCTGCACGTGCAGCGCGTCCGCATCGGCCGTGGAGTAGACGGCGACGGTCTTGATGCCCATATCGCGGCACGCGCGGATAACACGGACCGCGACTTCGCCGCGGTTGGCGATGAGCACTTTGTCGAACATGAAGCCTTCCTTAACTTTCGTGCATGAGTGCAAAAGACATATCGGCGCGGCAGCAAACCTCACCGTTGACGCTCGCAGTACCCGTCGCAAAGCGGAACGGCCCGCGCGCACGCGTGATGGAGCACACCAGATCCACCGTGTCGCCCGGGCGCACCGGACGCTTAAAGCGCACCTTGTCCAGACTCGTGTAGAACGGCGTCGCGCCGCGCGCCTCCTCATCGCCCATCAGCAGCACGCAGCAGTTCTGGGCGAGCAACTCGCACTGGATCACGCCGGGGACGACCGGGTTTCCCGGAAAATGCCCCTGCAAAAAGTACTCGTCGCCCGTAATCGTGATCTTGCCGTGGGCCTCGTCGCCCACTAGCTCGGCTTCGTCGAGCAAAAGCATCGGCTCACGATGCGGCAACAGCTTCTTGAGCTCTTCTTTGTTCATGGATATCACCTATCCGATCCTCATGAGGCAGCTACCAAACTCCACGAGGTCGCCGTCGGCCACGCAAATCTCGAGCACCTCACCATCCGCCTCTGCCGTCACCTCGTTGAGAACCTTCATGGCCTCGATGATGCAGAGGGTCTCGCCGGCCTTGACCTTAGAGCCCACGTGCACAAACGGCTCGTCGCCCGGCGCCGGGGCAGCATAGAAAACGCCGACCATGGGAGCGGTCACCTCGGTGCCCTTAGGCTCCGGTGCGGCGGCAGGTGTCTGCGCGGCGGGTTCCGGTGCGGCGGCAGACATGGCGACAGGAGCCACCGCCGGAGCAGTTACGGCACCCGGCATAGGCATGGGCACGGCAACCGGCTGCGCTGCACTCGCGCGCTCGAGCTCGACCGCGGTGCCATCGGGCTCCTCAACACGCACGCGTGTGAGGCCGCGGTCTTCCATAACATCGGCTATCTCGGCAAGTCTTTTGGAATCCATGCTCTAGCTCCTCGTATATCTACGCAGCGCGATGGCGGCGTTGTGTCCGCCAAAGCCCAGATTGGTCGAAAGCGCCCAGGTAAGGTCGGCGCGAACTGCTCGATTGGGCGTGTAATCAAGATCGCAGGCGGGATCGGGCGTGTGGTAGTTAATGGTCGGGGGCACCACGCCCTGCTCGAGCGCCATGGCGCAGGCCATGACCTCGATGGCACCCGTAGCACCGATCATGTGGCCGGTCATCGACTTGGTCGACGAGACGTGCGCGGCGCGTGCCGCGTCCTCGCCGAGCGCACGCTTAATGCCCGCCGTCTCGGACGAATCGTTGAGTTTAGTCGAGGTTCCGTGAGCGTTGATGTAGAGGCCCTCGGAAGGCTTAACGTCGCCCTCGGCCACCGCCAGCGATATCGCACGGGCAATGCCGGCAGCCTCGGGATCGGGACTCGTGATGTGATAGGCATCATCGGTGTTGCCGTAGCCCACGACCTCGGCATAAATGTGCGCACCGCGCGCCTGCGCATGCTCCATGCTCTCGAGAACCAGCACGCAGGCGCCCTCGCCCATCACAAAGCCGTCGCGGTCTGCATCAAACGGACGGCAAGCCGTCGACGGGTCAGGATTAGTGGTGAGAGCACGGCAGGATGTAAAGCCCGCAACGGCATCGGGGATGATGGCCGCCTCGGCACCGCCGGCGAGAATCGCATCGGCATAGCCGTGCTTGATGGCGCGGAACGCCTCGCCCACGGCATGGGCCGAGGTCGCGCAGGCAGTCACCACGGGCAGGGTCGGCCCCTTTGCCTTGTGACGGATTGCGATATTGCCCGATGCCATGTTGGGGATCATCATCGCGATCATGTAAGGCGATGCGCGGCGGGGCCCCCGATCGGCAATCGTATGGACGTTGTCGACGAGTGTCTGCATGCCGCCCACGCCTGAACCCACGTAGACGCCCAGGCGCTCGCGATCGATGGCGCCCTCGACATCAAAGCCCGCATCGTGCACGGCCTCGTCCGACGCTGCCAGGGCAAACTGAACGCAGGGGTCCAGGTGCTTGGCGTCACGCTTGCCAAAGTACTCGTTGCCGTCAAAGCCCTTGACCTCGGCCGCCACCTTGACGGCAAACGCATCGGTATCGAAGTGCGTGATCGGGCCGATGCCGCACGTGCCGGCACACATTGCCGCCCAGGTGGCAAGCGCGGTGTTGCCGAGCGGCGATACGGCACCGATGCCGGTGATTGCAACTCTCTGTTCCATCATGGTCTCCTCATCCAAGCCGTTGTGTGGCTCTGGTTTCTACATCGCCATTCCGCCGTCGACGCGTACGACCTCGCCCGTAATGTAGGCAGCCGCATCGCTCACTAAAAATCGCACCACACCGGCCACCTCTTCGGGCTGCGCCATACGCTTAAGGGGAATCTGCTCCTCGGTTGCCGCACGCACCTTATCCGAGAGCTTTGCCGTCATATCGGTCTCGACAAACCCGGGGGCGACCGCGTTCACTCGTACGCCGCGGGGCGCAAGCTCGCGCGCTACCGCCTTGGTCAGGCCGATGACGCCCGCCTTGGAGGCGGCGTAGTTGGCCTGCCCGGCATTGCCCATCAGGCCCACAACCGAGCTCATGTTGACGACGCAGCCGCCGCGCTGACGCATAAAGGTCTTGGTGAGCGCGCGCGTCGTATTGAACGTGCCCTTGAGATTGACATCGAGCACGCGGTCGAAGGCATCGTCACCCATACGCATGAGCAGGCCGTCGCGTGTGATGCCGGCGTTGTTGACGAGCGCCCAAATGGAGCCGAAGTCGTTGAGGACCGTCTCCACGCATGTGTTGACGGCGGCGGGGTCGGCCACGTCACATTGATATGCGCGTGCCGTGGCGCCTGACGCCTCGCAGGCTTCGCACGTCTCGCGCGCCGCATCGACGCTGCCGGCATAGACGACGGCGATATCGTAGCCATCCTCCGCCAAGCCCACGGCACAAGCGCGACCGATGCCGCGCGAGCCGCCCGTGACCAGCGCCACGCGGCGCGATCCGTCGCGCTCGAGCGCGCCGTTGTTCAAGTTGCCCATGTCGTTCCTTTCGGGTTACAGCCCTGTGGGCTATGCGAGCTCGTCGGCAATAGCTGCGACCTGTTCGGCCGTTTCGCACGAATACACACGAACGTCGCTCAACGTA
>CABUTP010000067.1 GCA_902494545.1 uncultured Collinsella sp.
AGCCGGCGTTGCACTCCAGCAGCGTGGCGGCCTGCTCGGGCGTGCAGTCCTTCTGCTCGATGATGCGCTCGATCTGACCATCGGCGCCCAGCTTGATGCGGCCGTAGCCAAAAGGATCGGGCGGGGTCATGGTCATGACGGTGCAGGCGAGCTCGCCGGTGGCGACGGTCTGCGCGAACTTGGCGACGGTGTCGGCGGTGATGAGCGGCAGGTCGCCGTTGAGCACGACGACGGGGCCTTGCGTGATGCCGCAGGCCTCGAGCGCGACCTTGACGGCGTGGCCGGTGCCCAGGCGCTCGGTCTGCTCGACGCACTCGACCTTGGTGGCGCTGTTGGCGTAGGCACCATCGATGAGGGCGCGCATCTCGTCGGCGTGGCTGCCGATGACGACCACGACGCGGCTGCAGCCGGCCTTGATGGTGGCGTCGACGATCCACTGAACCATGGGCTTGCCCAGGATCTTGTGCGAAACCTTGCAGTGGTTCGACTTCATGCGGGTGCCCTCGCCGGCGGCGAGGATAATTGCGGTTGCGTCCATGTGATCTCCTGTTACGTTATAGAGACGTGTGTTTGGAAACGATACACGGCGCAATATGATACCGCAGGCATATGATGAGCGCGTAACGATTGATGCGCGACGGCCGATGTCGGTGCCGACGGCGTGGTGTTTGCGCTGGTTTTGTATGGCGGCGGCGCTGCGGCGTTGACGTTTTGAGCGAGGGGATGGGGGTGCCCGTGGATATCATGCGAGAGGAATCGGGCAACGAACCTGTCGCGGCATTTTCGATGTCGCATCCGGCGGTGCCGGCGCTCTACATGGTGCTGACGTTGGGGCTCACCATGTTCTCGATGCAACCGGTGCTGATTGTGCTATCGCTTGCGGGCGGGTTGGCGTACGGGCTTGCGACGCGCGGTGTTGCGCGCACGTTGGGGGCGCTTCGCTGGCAGCTGCCGGTGATTTTGATCATTGCACTGGTCAACCCGCTGTTTAGCGCCTCGGGCTCGACGGAGCTGTTTCGTATTGGCATGCGTGCGGTGTATCTAGAGAGCATGGTTTACGGCCTGTGCATGGGCGGGCTGTTTGTGGCGAGCGTGCTGTGGTTTGAGGCGGCGTCGTCGATGCTTGGCTACGACAAGGTGCTTGCGCTTTTGGGCAACGCCGCGCCGGTGATCGCACTCATGATTTCGATGTGCATGCGGCTTATCCCGCAGTTTTTGCACCGCGGCCGCACGGTGCTGGCGGTGCAGGACGCGATTGATGTGCCGGGGCGTGCGCCCACCGATCCCGTGCGATCGCGCCTGCGGGCTTCGAGCGTGCTGATGGGCTGGGGCATGGAAGATTCGCTGGAGCGCGCGGATGCCATGCGCTCGCGCGGGTGGGGTGCTGCGTCGCGCCGTACGACGTATGCGCGGTATCGGCTGGGGCGCGGCGACGCTGCCGCGCTGGTCGGGCTCGCGCTGCTTGGTGCTGCCGCGGTGGCGGTGGCATGGACCGCGACAACGCAGTATTCGTTTTACCCGCAGCTTTCGGTGCCCGCGCCGTGGCTGGGCTATGTCTTGTACGCTGCCTGGATGGTGCTGCCCTGTGTGTTGCATGCGATCGATGAGAAGAGGTTTGGCTGATGGCTCGGTTGGATAGGGGCCCGGTGTCGGGCGCGGCGTGCGGCCCGGATATGCCGGCGATTGAGGTGCGGAGCCTGAGCTTTGCCTACCCCGGGGCTGACGCTGCGGTGCTCGAGGGGCTCGACTGGTCTGTTCCCCAAGGTGCATTTGCGCTGCTTGTCGGCGGTACCGGATCGGGGAAGTCGACGCTGCTGTCGCTGCTCAAGCCCGAGATTGCTCCGGCGGGCGAGCGCACTGGCGATACGCGTGTGCTGGGCGAGAACGTTGCCGACATGGACGTGCGCGCGTCTGCGGAGCGCGTGGGCTACGTGTTCCAGGATCCCGAGAACCAGATTGTGTGCGAGACCGTGTGGCACGAGATGGCGTTTGGCCTAGAGAATCTGGGTGCGTCGCGCGACGAGATGCGCCGCCGTGTTGCCGAGACCAGCTATTTCTTTGGTCTGGAGGACTGGCTTCATCGCGATACCGATACGCTTTCGGGCGGTCGCAAGCAGCTGCTGTCGCTTGCCGCCGTCCTGGCGCTGCGTCCGCGTGTGCTGCTACTCGACGAGCCCACGTCTCAGCTCGATCCCGTTGCCGAGAAGAATTTTCTGCACGCGCTGTTTCGCGTGAACCGTGAGCTGGGCTGCACGGTTGTTGTGGCTACGCATCAACCGCGGCCGATGCTCGAGTATGCGACGTGTGCGTACCGGATTGAGGGTGGTCGCGTGCGCGAGGTGGCGGATATGGCTTCTTTGGGACGCCGAGAATCGCTGTTTTCCGATGACATGTTGGGGTGGGGTGCCATCCAATGTGCAAAAAACGGAGTATTCAGCAGGCGTGAGGACAATTTGGGCTCTCTGGAGCCGTCCGGGGACGTATCGAGCGCGAAAAAAAGTTCGGAATTGGACAAATCGTCCAAATTTGTGGCGCAAACATCGCTCGAGAACGGCTCGGAAGCCTTCCCGCGTACGGATGGAAGCAGAATACTCCGAAAAATGCACGGCGGGTCGGCTACCACCCTGTCGGAAGGCTGGTTTCGCTACGATCGCGCGGGCGGTTGGGTGCTGCGCGGGCTCGATGTGACGTTTTCAGCCGGCGCGGTGCATGCGGTCGTGGGCGGAAATGGTTGCGGCAAGTCGACGATGCTCTCGGTGCTGGCCAAGACGGCTAAGCTGCAGCGTGGCCGCATGGTGCGCGGGACGGCTTCGGCGGCGCTGCTGCCACAGAATCCCAAGGCATTGCTGGTCGCCGAAACGGTGCGCGACGAGCTGATGGAATGGGCTTCGACCTGCGGATACGACGAGGCTGTGGCGCGGGAGCGCGCGGCGAGCCTGGGCCTGGCGGGCCTGGAGGCGCGTCACCCGTACGATCTTTCGGGCGGTCAGCGCCAGCTGCTTGCATTGGCAAAGCTGCTGTTGATTGGTCCGGAGCTGCTGCTGCTTGATGAGCCCACCAAGGGCCTTGATCTGGCAAGTCGCTGCATTATCGCCCGAGCCCTGCGCGAGCATGCGCAGGCCGGCGGCACCGTCGTCATTGCCACGCACGACTTAGATTTTGCCGAGCAGGTGTCCGACGACGTCGCCATGATGTTCGACGGCGAGATCGCCTGCATGGAGCCTCCGGCAGATTTCTTTGCCGACAACGTGTTCTACAGGGCGTGATGGGATGACGGATCATCGCGCCTCGCGCCTACTCACAAAAATGGAGATTCCGCTGCTCCTGGCGGTGCCGGCAGTGATGACTGCGGCGTTGCTGGCGGGCATTGAGCAGGCGGCGCTTGCCATGCTGGTTGTAGTGGCGCTCGTGCTCGCGCTGTTCTTTGCGGGCTATGAGACCTCGCGCCCGGGCCTGCGCCAGATCATGCCCACGCTGGTGCTGGCGGCGCTGGCCGCGGCGGGGCGCATCCTGTTTGGGCCCATTCCCGATTTTAAGCCCGTGAGCGCTATCGCCATTATCGCGGGTGCGACACTTGGCCGTCGCAATGGTTTTATGGTCGGCGCGTTGGCAGCGCTGACCAGTAATTTCTTTTTTGGACAGGGCATGTGGACGCCATGGCAGATGTATGCCTGGGGTCTGGTTGGCTATGTTGGCGGCGCGCTGGCGCATGCGGGCGCGTTCGACCGTGCGGATGGAACCGTGCGCATGCCGGCGCTGTTGGCATATGGCTTTGCCTCGGGCTTGCTGTATGGCGTCGTAATCAACGCGTATGACATCATTGGTTTTGTGCAGCCGCTCACCTGGGCAGGCGCCGCAGCGCGTCTTGCTACGGCGGTGCCGTTCGACATCATGCATAGCCTCGCGACCTGCGTGTTTTTGGCCGCTCTGTACAAGCCCTGGTGTCGCCGCATCAACCGCGTCGTCGTGAAGTACGGGCTGTAGTGGCGGTTGCGCCGGGGCGAGAATCAATACTGCCTCGGTGTCATATCAAAACTATGCCGGTTTACGGGGCTGGATTGACGCAGACCGACTATACCGGCATTTTTCGAAAATAGATGAGCCGTCTACCTGCGGCTTTATTTTGCTCGAATTGCGTGTGGTTAGGGATCTGCGATTCAGCCCCGTAAACCGGCATAGTTTTGGAATGGCCGGCTGATATGACGGGCGTCGTGGCCCTCGGAGAGCCAAATCGATTCGTTTTCTTCCGCCCCCAGACGTCCCCAGGGAATCAGTTGACGGCGCTTGCCACGAAACTGGCCCATCTACTACGTTTAGATTAATACCCCCGACCATGACCGCGTTTTATGAAAAACCGCAGGCTTTCTACCTGCGGTTTTCGTTTTGCGTTGTTCGCTGTGGTTGAGGGCAGTGGCTTAAACGTAGTAGATGGGCCAGTTTCGTGGCAGGGGGGGGCCGCGTGGATTCCCTCGCGAGGTGAAAATGATCCCCTTTACTCCGTCCCCGGGGGATCATTTGAGGGGTTAGAGCTCCAGGGCGAGGGTGACGGGGCAGTGGTCGCTGCCGAAGATGTCGCCGCGGATGCCGGTGCCGCGTACGTTGCCGGCGATTGCGTCGCTCACCAGAAAGTAGTCGATGCGCCAGCCTGCGTTGTTCTTGCGGGCATTAAAGCGGTAGCTCCACCAGCTGTAGACGCCCTCGACGTCCGGATTGGCCGCGCGCCAGGTGTCGGTAAAACCGGCGTCGAGCAGCTCGGTAAACTTGCCGCGCTCCTCGTCCGAAAAGCCGGCGTTGCCGCGGTTGGACTTGGGGTTCTTAAGGTCGATCTCCTCGTGCGCCACGTTAAAGTCGCCGCAGGTTACGACGGGCTTGCCGGTCTCGCGCTCAAGCGCGCTCAAAAAGCCGCGATAGGCATCGTCCCAGGCCATGCGCACATCGATACGCGCGAGCTCATTTTGGGCGTTGGGCGTATAGACGTCCACAAACCAAAACTTGTCGAACTCGAGCGCGCAGACGCGGCCCTCGGTTGCGGCTTGGGCGACGAGCTCGGCTGCCTCGCCCTCGTCGGCGTAAGGTGGCAGCGCGTCGGCGCGCAGCACGCGCAGCGGTTCCTGGCGGCTAAAGACCGCGGTGCCCGAGTAGCCCTTGCGCTCGGCGTAGCTCCAGGTTTGATGATAGCCGGGCAGGTCGATATCGACCTGGCCCTCCTGCAGCTTGGTCTCTTGCAGCGCCAAGATATCGACGTCGAGTTCCTGTGCGATCTGGATAAAGCCCGGGTCCTTTTTGAGCACGGCGCGCAGGCCGTTGACGTTCCACGAGGCGAAAGTGTAAGTCTGAGGCATGGTGTCCTTTCGACGAGGTTGGCAGGCTTAAGATTAACGCAACAAAAGCGGGGCGGAGTCCGCGAGTGATAGCGCGAACGCCGCTGTCCCGGAGACACGGACGGAGGACTTACATGACGCAGGCAATATCGGACCCCAAACAGGCCTCCGCCGCGCTGGCGGAGCTGTTCGAAACCCATAGCCACGTGGTCTTCTTTGGCGGCGCGGGCGTATCCACGGCAAGCGGCATTCCCGATTTCCGCAGCGTGGACGGCCTGTATCGCCAGCAGTTTGCCTATCCGCCCGAGACCATGCTCTCGCACAGCTTCTACGAGGCGCATCCGGCGGAGTTTTTCGACTTCTACCGGACCAAGATGATCGCCCTTAGCGCCAGGCCCAACCACTGCCACGCCAAGCTGGCGGAGCTGGAGCGCGCCGGCAAGCTCGACGCCGTGGTGACGCAAAACATCGACGGCCTGCATCAGGCGGCTGGTTCACGGCGCGTGTTTGAGCTGCATGGCTCGATCCACCGCAATATCTGCCAGACGTGCGGCGCGGTCTACAGCGCCGAATGGATTTGCGCGCGCGAGCACGAGGACGCCGCGGGTGTGCCCGTGTGCCCTGCGTGCGGCGGTCGCATCAAACCCGATGTGGTCCTCTACGAAGAGCCGCTCGATGAGCGTGTGCTTACCGGCGCCGTCGCTGCCATCGCCGCAGCCGACGCCCTCGTCGTGGGCGGAACCTCGCTCGTGGTGTATCCGGCGGCGGGCCTCACTCGTTACTTTACCGGCGATACGCTGGCCATTTGCAATTTGGCGCCCACCGATCAGGATGCAAATGCCGACCTGCTGATTTCTTGCGACATCGCGGCCGCGTTTGCGTTCTAGCCCATGTGCGCGGATACAATAGAAAGACTGAGTGCAAAGCGACCCCGCCGCCAGCTCCCCAAGCTCGGCGGTGTGGGCATTTTAGGAGGATGTTCATGGCGAACGACAGCAAGACATGGCGGTGCGGAAAGTACGAGCTCAGCTTTGACCGTCCGCGCATCATGGGCGTCCTCAACGTGACGCCCGATTCGTTTAGCGACGGCGGTGAGCACTTTGACCAGGATGCCGCCATCGAGTACGGCCTGGCGATGCTCGATGCCGGCGCCGACATCATCGACGTGGGCGGCGAGTCCACGCGCCCCGGCTTTGCCCCGGTCAACCCCGACGAGGAAGCGCGTCGCGTGCTGCCCGTCGTGCGCGCGCTCGCCAAAGAGGGCGCCATCGTCTCGATCGATACGCGTCATGTGGCGGTTGCCAAGGCGGCTGTGCGCTGCGGTGCTTCGATTGTCAACGACGTGACGGGCTTCACCGATCCCAAAATGGTTGAGTTCGTTAAGACGAGCACCTGCGGCGTCATCGTAATGCACGCCGGCGAGGTCGCTGCACCCGCACGCACGCACGCGACGGTGCAGCTTGATACCTCGGCTGCGGCGTTTGTTGCCGAGAAGGCACGCGAAGCGGCTGCCGAGGCCGCGCGCGAGGCCGAGAAGCCGGCCCGTCGCCGTCGCGGCAAGTTGCTGGGCGAGCCCAAGGTTGAGGCCAAGCTTCCGGGCGGTGTGGTACAGCCCTCGCTGCCGTTTGGCGAACCGGAGCCCGCGCCCGAGTCTGTTGACGAGCCGGAGACGCCGGCTTCCGAGCAGACTGCCCCCGCCGCCGCTGCGCCCGAGACCGTGCCCGCAGCTACCGAAGCCGCACCAGAGCCCAGCGACCACCTGGCCGCCATGATGCGCCGCAGTGCCCGCCGCGAGGAAGCCTATGTGCCCACCTCGCAGCTCCGCCGCTTTACCCTGCCCGATTCTGCGCCCATCATGCGCCGCGTCATGGGCTTTCTGTCCGATCAGGCTCGCACGCTTATCCACGCCGGCGTGTCGCGCGACCGCATCTGCATCGATCCCGGTCCGGGCTTTGGCAAGACGGCCAACGAGGATATCGTCATCCAGCGCGAGACCGCCAAGATGGCGTCGCTGGGCTACCCGCTCATGTGCGCCGTGTCGCGCAAGCGATTTGTGGGCGCCGTCTCGGGCGTGACTGAGGCCGCCGCGCGCGATGCCGCCACGTTTGGCGTGTGCCTGGGCGCCATCCAGGCCGGCGCCAACATCGTGCGCGTGCACGACGTTGCGGGCTTTGCACAGTTCCTGAACGGTTACTGGGCCGTTGCCAAGCCGCAGCCGCG
>CABUTP010000068.1 GCA_902494545.1 uncultured Collinsella sp.
GATGGAGCGTCGCCTTCGGCCTTTTCCAGGTCTTTTTGACCATTTGGGGCGCCATTGGCCTCGTCGCCCAAAACGAGCCGCTCGCCTTTGTGATGCTCATCCTGACCAACGCCATTCTCACCGGATGCGCTTGGGCCAGCATCGCCCGCGACCGCATCGCCCCGCGCGTCTTTGCGTTCGCCGCGCCCGACGCCCCCGCCCCCACCGACAAGCTCGCCCGCCTGCGCGGCGCCTTTGTGGGCAAACCGCTCGTCGCCGCCGTCCTGTGCCTGCTGCTCGCCGGCGTCTTTGCGCTGCTGGGCATGGAGGTATCGTCCAACCACGACTTTACCTGGGTCTACCCCCTGTGCATCCTGCTCGAGTGGGCCATCATCACCGTGCTCATGACCGGCTTGTTCTTCCTATTCCAGCGCCACGGCGCAGCTCCCGCGGTCCTGGCCTTTGCCCTCTTTATCCTGGGCATTGCCGAGTTCTTCGTCATCACGTTTAAATCCATGCCCATCCAGCCGGGCGACCTTTCGGCCATCTCCACCGCCGCCGCGGTCGCCGGCACCGGCTACACCTTCTCGATCTCACTGTTCTGCGTGCTGTCCATGGGCTTTACCGCCATCGCCATGCTGCTGTGCGAGTACGCCGGCCTGGTGGCACCGCACCGTCAGAAGGGCGCCGCCAACGCCAAGCGCATGCTGCTCACCAACCTGCTCGTCGCCGTGCTGTGCCTGGGCGGTGTGACCGCACACGTCACGCTCATCGACTACTACAACACCCTCGGCATCACCGTCTACACCTGGCGCCCGCTCGAGAGCTACTGGCGCGAGGGCTACCTGCCCGCTTTCATTAGCGCAGCGCAGTCCATCAAGCCGCCCAAACCCGCCGACTACTCCGTCGATGACGCCAAGGCCACGCTCAAAAAGTACGCCAAGGCCTACGACAAGTCCGACGCTGCCAAGAGTGACGAGCGCACCGCCGCAAAGGAGCAGTTCGATAGCGAGAAGCCCACGGTCATCGCCATCATGAACGAGACCTTCTCGGATCTGTCGATCTACCAGAACATGCGCGCCGGCTACGAGGGTCCGCAGTACTTTAAAAACCTGTCCAACTGCCTCAGCCGCGGCAAGCTCTACGTGAGCGCCTACGGCGGCGGCACCGCCAATACCGAGTTTGAGTTTATGACCGGCAACTCCATGGCCAACCTTGGCTCGGGCGTGTACCCCTACACCATCTACAACATGGAAACGACCGGAAATCTGGCAGAGCAGTTCAAGTCGCTCGGCTATTCCACCACGGCCATGCACCCCAACCACGCCACCAACTGGAACCGCGAGAACGTCTACAAGGATTTTGGCTTTGACCGGTTCCTGTCCATCAACGATTTCCAGGGTGCCGATACCCTGCGCGGCATGGTGACCGACCAGGCTACCTATGACAAGATTCTTGAGCTGCTCGATCAGAACGCCGATCCGCAGTTTATCTTCGACGTGACCATGCAGAACCACTCGGGCTACGATACGGGTCTGCTGCCGGTCGACAAGCAGATGCACCTGAACATCGACACGACCGACCTGGACGCCAAGACCGTCGAGGACGGTACGCTCTCCGATGTCGACGAGTATGTCTCGTGCATCGAGCAGTCCGACCAGGCGCTGCGCTACTTCCTCAACGCCTTGAGCAAGCTCGACCGCAAGGTAGTCGTGGTGTTCTGGGGCGACCACCAGCCGTTCTTCCCGTCCAAGTTCAATGACAAGTGGTTTACCGGCGAGGACGACGCTACGCATCAAGAGCGCCTGTGGCAGACCGACTACATCATCTGGGCCAACTACGACGTTGCCGGCTGCGACCAGACGAGCGAGGTCGACGACCTGTCCACTAACTACCTGTCCACGCAGCTTATGCAGCTGATCGGCGCCCCCCTCTCCGACTACCAGAAAGCGCACATGACGCTGCGCGAGTCGCTGCCCGCCATCAACTCGGTCGGCTACGAGGACGCCAGCCTGCGTTGGGCACTCTCCTCCAACGTCACCGGCGACGACGCCGCCGCAGCAGCCGCCTCCAAGGCGCGCGAGGATTACGCCAAGATGCAGTACTACGAGATGTTCCGCGACGGCAAGAATGTGTACACCGAGCACTTCCAGACCGAGGCCAACGAGACCGACCCCAACCTGGCGCCGGGCACGACCAAGATCAAGTAGCGACTAGCTGCTGAGCCACAACTGAAACGTCTGTCCAGGCGGAGGCATATAAGGTTCCCTGCTCGGACAGTCCTGCGCAAGACGGAGGCCACATTAAGTGGCCTCCTTTGTTTTCGGAAAGTGTGTCCCACTATTCAGCTGGATTCCAGGATGTATTTTCCGGTTGAGGCTCGTTGGGAAAGTGCGTCCCACTTTGGGGGCTGATTCTGGGACGTGGTTTCCGGTTGGCTCTCATTGGGAAAGTTCATTCCATTTCTCGGCCTAATTATGGGACGCAGTTTCCCGTTGAGGACCCTTTGGGAAAGTGCGTCCCGGTCTGGGCGCTCAAACTGGGATGGATTTTCCGGATGAGGGCTTGACGGAAAATGTGTCCCGTTCCGGGCGCTAATTGTGGGATGCAGTTTCCGCTTGCGGAGTCTCCACTCAACAGAAAACCCGGGTGGCCTGTTTTTTGGCTACCCGGGTTTTTGGGTTGTCGATATGTTCGACTGGCTACTAGTGGGTCTTGCGGCGCTTGATCAGCATGATGAGGGCTATCACTACGAGCGTTGCTCCCGCTGCTGCTGCGGTGGCGACTAGGGCGAATGTTTGGTCGCCGGTGTTTGCGAGGTTCTTCGCTGTGGTCGTAGTCTTGACCTTGGTGTCGGTCTTAGCTCCGTTGTCGGACTTGGGCTTGTCCGGGTTCGTCGGGGTCTCAGGAGTCTCGGGGTCCTTTGAGCCTTCGGAATCGGTTGGGCCGGCGGTGTTTACCAGCGTATGGTCCAGGAACTTCTTGGCGCCCGCACTTGCCTGTGAGAACAGGCGGCGCGTGCGGATCGGGGTGGCGTTCACCGTTGTGGGCGCCGTCTCCTCGGCCTCGATATTCACGAGCGTCGTGCCGGTGTCGAGGCCCACGTCGTTGTATCCCACGTGGCAGTAATACTGCGCACCGTCATCGTCTGCGGTCAGGTCAATCTCGAGCTTTGAGGCCGTTCCAGCCGCGAGGTTGCCATCGGCACCCACGAGCTTAAACTCTGTCTCGCCGCGGCCCTTGCGGTACCACATATAGGTCGGTGCCAGCCCTGTTTCGCTATCGTCGGCACCGAGTTGCTTCACATGGCCAATCGCCGAGAGCGTCAGGCGGCTTCCCGCCGTGCGCTCAACCGAAGAGCCGTATCCAAGATCCGACCCCTCCGCAGCATCCGCCGCAGGTCCGCTCACGGTCATCGTCATGCCATCGGGCATGGTCTTGACCGTGATGATTGCCGAGCGAATACCTGTTTCGGTCGTGGATCCATTCTTAACGGCGGCGATGGCGAATCGATACTCCGTATTGGGCTGCAGCCCATCCCACTTGAGCGAGGTCTTCGTGTTGTCGGCAATCTTCCAGCTATTGACGACCGCATCCGCCGCATTGCTCTGCAGCATGCCCACGCCGTAGCTAAAGCCACTCTTGTTTGCGAGTACATCGTCCCAGCTAAACGTAACGCTGGTCGAATCGACGGCGTTTGCCGTAAAGCCCGTCACGGCCGGCGCGTCGGGCATCTCGACGTCCTTAACGTCATAGCCCACGATCCAGAACTGGTCGGTGTCCTTGGTGCCGAGCTTGTCGCCCGAGTCTGCCTCGAACTTGTCGACATCCACCGCGTTGACACCCAGACGCCACACAAAACCGTACTTGCCCTGCGCGGCCTCGGGCAGGTTGTCGACGGTGCCGCCGTATTCGGTCGATTCACTCGAGGAGTTACCCGTAGTAAAGCCGGCGTTGGCACCAAAGCACAGGCCGCCAAACAACTCGTGCTTTGCGAGCTTCGCGCCCATGACAACGCTGCCGTTCAGCGTCAAGCCGAGCTCGAGCTCCTGCTCCTTGCCCTCCTCGACTTCGATGGTCTGCTCAATGCTCGCCCCCGACTGCGCGGCGGCGCCGTTAAACCCATCGTGCGTGTAGGCGCGCGTTACGCCAGGCTTGCCCAGGCCAAAGGAATCCCCAACGGGAGTCTCGCCGTTGAGCGTCGTTTGATAGGTTCCGGGTTCTCCCGACCGGTTGGTCAAAAAGTAGCTGAGCGGCGTCATATTGTGCTGTTTGGCAATGCGGTCATAGGCCTCGACATTAACGACCGAGGTCTGCGCGCCGAGCGACACGGGCGCCGCCATCACGCCCTTGCCACCAGTTTCCTCATTTTCGATCTCATACTCGTAATAGACCATCGGAATCGTGTAGAGCACGGCCTTGTCACCCTCGCCGGCATGCGACTCATAGCTTACGCTTGCGCTGACCGTGCGCTCGCTCCGGTAGTCATAGCATCCCTCGGCGGCAAAATCGACTGAAGCATTCATCGCGACCAGGGGCGGACCGGTCTGCACCTCGACGGCAACGCCCAACTCGGCGCCAATGGTATAGCCCTGGGATGTCCCCGTGCCCTTTTCCTCTCCGTATGACGTGCCGCCCAACACCAGATAGCCGTATGCCTGCTCCAGATCCTCAACATAGGGCGCATCCTGCAGCACGGCAAGCACGCGCGGGTTGGTATAGACCTTGTAGCGGTCCTTGTACGTGATCTTGACGCTGTCGTTGTCGACATCGGGCCGCGCGAGCGAGATAAATGTGCCGTAGGTAGTGCCGCGACGGTTGCTCTCGCTAATCACCTGCTCCTCGCCGCGGCGCACCTTTCCGTTCTCGTCGAGCGAAAAATGCGAGGCGGTCATCCAATAGTAGTCATCGTTCTTGCGCAGGTCCTCGTCGCGGTGCTTGCCCACCACGGCGATAAAGCTCTCGTTATAGCGGTCCGAACCCGAGACGCTGCCCGCCTTGACGTCGCTGATCCACACCTGCTCTATACCCTTGTGGTCATGCTTGTTGCTGCTGTTGTATTGCTGACCGCTCATGCTCATGGTTCCGACCATGGACCCCAAGCCCTGAGCCCCGCTCTGTGCCGTGTTGCAGGCAAAGTCGCGGAACACATCGCCGCCCACGAGCACCTCGTCGACCGCCAGCTGCTCGGACAGGCCGTCAAGGTTGGCAGTGGCAAGGGCAATAGGCGCCAAGGTGCACGGATAGCGCTTATCCTGAGCGCTATCCTTCCATGCGCTGTTGGGCACATGCATCAGCCCATAGGAGGCGAGGAGCCCGTCTCTGTATTCCTTGCAATCGGAAAGCTTGAACTCGCCAGACTCCGAGTCAAAATACGCGTAGCGGTACAGCGCGCCGTACAGCCCCTTGCTGCCGTCAGAAGCGCCGTAATCAAAAGCGCTGCGTTGCCAGTCATAGCCCGCAAGAATAAGGCCCGTGACGGTTTCACCCGTCTTCTTTCCTTCTTCATCGTAGGCGGCAAACGTGCCGAACGTCGCATTCGCAGCGACCATGGTCTTGCCGTTCGCGGAGAGGGAGATTGCGCCCGCGTCGCCCAGAGCATCGACATGGACGAGCGCACCCTTGGATGCATCCCACGAAAACAGCTCGCAATGCGTCGACTTATCAATATTCTTCTTGCCGTAGGGTGCCGAGACCACGATGGCGAGGTCATCGCAAAAATCGCGATCGAGGTCGCCGGCCGCTAGCGAAACGACAGGAGCTGACTGAAGCTGCGTCCAGGAGTCGTTCCCGCCCTTGTTGTGCGTGGTGTAGTCCGCGGCGTTACCGGCATCGATCTTGACGACGCTTTGCTTCCAGTTGCCGCCCTCCAAGTCATACATGTCGACTACAGCCTTGCGCACGCCGTTCTCGTCGACATAGCAGCCCGCGTAGACAAAAAGCTCGTCGACGCCGTCGCCATCGACATCGCCCGCCTCGACATCAAAGACGGCGTCGTGCTCTTGCAGGTAACCGGCATCCAGGTACTTAAAACGGCCTTCGTACATCATATTAGTGTTGACCGTCACCGGCAGGTGTGTGTCGAGAGTGCGCGTACGCCCGTTGCTAAACGAGTAGAGGACCAGCTCAACCTTTCCGGCGTATGACTTGCCGTCAATCGTCGTGGAGGAACTGTCGCCGTAGGCACGGAGCTCGGCAACGCGGCTCTTTTTGCCCGTGCTGGCGTCGCTGCAGAACTCAACACTCGTGGCGTGAATGCCCGAGAAACCGTTGTTGTCGTTGGCGAGTACTGTTGAGGACTCATTGTTGCTTAGGTACGACCAAGTGCCGCCACCGTAGTCGCTATGCTTGTAGAGATCGCTGTTCGTATCGAAGTTGTTGACGTTTTGCCAGAACTTTGCGGCGCCCCACACACTTCCATAGCCATCGGTGCATCGGTGAGTTTGCTGCTGCCGCCAATGTCACCGCGCTCGACGTTCTCGAGCTTGTCGCGCAGAGTGTAGCGATTGCCATGGCTACCGTTAGCTGCCATATAGACCTCGCTGCGCGTGGCAAACGTCGTGGGGGTATCAGTGGAATAGGAGCCAACGGTATCGGCCGGAATGTCCTCGCTCGTGCCCAGACCCAGGGCTTGATAATCCTGCTCGGTCATATCGGTGATTGCGGGCGCGTCTGCCGCCTGGGCAACCTGGGGCGTGGCCGTGAAGCAGGCGACGCTCGTGGCGACCAACGCAGCAAGCGCCGCCGTCCCAACAAGCGGGATTTTCGACAGCCTACGGATACGGGGGTGTGGAACGTACATGAGGGACCTCGCTTTATTCGAGTGGAGTGGACTCATTTTTGCAAATGATACATCCGATGCCCGATATCACGTGTCTCATTTTCGCCAACGGCGTGTCTCATTTTTGAGAATCCGAGATGCCGCGGAAATCTTATCCCAGCTCAAAGGCCATTTCTGGGATGTATTTTCCGTCGAGTGCCTCATCGGGAAACTGCATCCCATTTCAAGCGTCGATTCTGGGACGCACTTTCCCTTAGACCCTCAACCGGAAACCGCATCCCACTTTGAGCGCAAATTCCGGGATGCATTTTCCGCTTGAGCCTCATTGGGAAACGGCGTCCCACTTTGAGGGCTGATTGTGGGATGCATTTTCCGGTTTTGCTCTCATTGGGAAAATGCATCCCGTTTCTTGACCGAATAATGGGACGCAATTTCCCGTTGGAGCGCCTTTGGGAAAGTGTGTCCCACTTCGACCGCCCAGAGTGGGATGCACTTTCCGCAAAGCACCTCAACGGGAAACTACGTCCCATTCCAAAGGCAAATTCCGGGACGCATTTTTCGAAAGCCTGCCCATCCGGAAAGCCCGTCCCACTTTGGACGCATCCGGGCACGGAACCATCGACCTATCAGGCCTCCCATCAATAAAGAGGCGTCCTCCCGGACGGCGGGGCACGAAGTTCATCGCGAGTTCCGCACGCAAAGAAGGCCACTTAATGTGGCCTTCGTCTTGCGCAGGACTGTAGAGCAGGGAACTTCGTGCCCC
>CABUTP010000069.1 GCA_902494545.1 uncultured Collinsella sp.
TCTGCGACGTCCACCACGACGAACGCGCCCTCGCGACGTGCGCTGATGGTGACAGTCGAGTCCTCGGGCGTGTATTTGAAGGCGTTCATGATGAGATTCGTAAGCACCTGCATGATGAGATGGACGTCGATGCGTACTAGCAGGATGTCGTCAGTGTGCTCGATGGTGACGGTACGTCCATGCGATGCTTGGGCGACATGGCTGAGGGCGGCCTCGATGACCTCGTCGATGAGCTCGGATGTGAAGTTGAGGTGAATGGTGCCGTCCTCGACGCGTGTGATGGCGAGGAGGTTCTCCACGGTATCGATAAGCCAGAGGGAGTCGTCGTAGATGGCATCGGCAAGATCGCAGCGTTGTTCGAGGCTGAGCTTCTCATCGCTCTTCCGAAGGATTGCCGCAGATCCGGATATAGCCGTGAGGGGTGTCCTTAAATCGTGGCCGATGGAGCGCAAAAGGTTGGCGCGCATCTGCTCGTTTTTCGCCAAGACCGCAGCCTCTTCGCGCTCTTGTGCCGCTCGGTCGCTTTCGAGCGCCAAGGCGCATTCACCTACGATAGATAGGACGATTGAATGCTCGAAGGCTTCGGTCTCGCGCCCCTCCAGGGCGATGCCGATGACACCGAATACCTTGCCGCCGGTGCGAACCGCGAGGTAGAGACAGCGCGCCTCAGGCAGGGTCCGCGTGCTTGCGCCCGCGCGCTTGTTGTTGGTGTAAGTCCAGGTTGCAACGGCGCGCTCGTAGTCGGTGAGCAGCGACGCGGATCGGTTTTCGGTGCCAGCGGACTCATAGAGCGCCTTGCCGAGCGTGCCGTGTTCGGCGGGGTAGAAGACCACGTCGAGTTTTAGCAGTTTGACGAGTTGGTTCATGGCGACGCGGGCGCACTCCTCCGCGCTATGGGCTTGCTGCAAGAGCTGGTTCGTTTCGAGGAGTACGCGCGTTTTGAATGCGTTCTCGGCGGATGTACGGGCGTTGTCGGCGATGCGCGCAGTTAACTCGCCGGCGACCATAGCGGTAGCGAACATGATGCCGAACGTGACCAGATAGCTTCGGTCGTAGCTGGCGAGCGAAAACAGAGGCGTGACGAAGCAGAAGTTGTAAAGCACTACAGAGAGCACGCTCGATACGATCGTGCAGATACGCCCCGTCGTGGTGACGGCGGTCAGCAGGGCCGTGAGGATATAGAGGGATATGATGCTGGAATCGGCAAATCCCAGATGGCGGAAAGCCGTGCCGATCGCCGTGGCGACAAGAGAGAGGGCCAGCGTGCGAAGCGCGTCTCGGCTGCTGGGCGGCTGCAGGGCGAGCGCACGGCGGCGTCCTTCGGGCCGGGAGGGCGGAGTCGACTGGTTTGGAATGATGTAAATGTCGAGGTTCGGGGCGAATGTTATGAGCTGTTCTACGAGAGATTTGCGGCCGAAGAGGGCCTGACGGACGCTGCCGCGCTCGCCCGTGCGCCCCATGACGATCTTCGAAATACCCGACAGGCGCGCGAACTCGGAGATCTGAAACGCGATGTCGTCGCCATAGACGGTTTCCATATGTGCTCCGAGCTGCTCGGCTAGGGCGATATTGGCTGCAAGCTTGGCGCGCTCATTATCGCTCATGGCTTGTGTGCGCGGGCTCTCTACGAACAGGGCGACGAGCTCGCTGCGAAACGCTTTCGCCATGCGTGCGGCGGCACGGACGATGCGGGGATTGGTCGGCGCCGGGGAGACACAGACTAAGATACGCTCCCTGGTGTAGTAGTCACGGTTTCCCAGCACGCGTGCGGCGTCTGTGAGGTGGCCGGTGCGATCGGCGCAGCGGCGCAGTGCGATTTCTCGGAGTGCGGTAAGGTTCTCGACGGTAAAAAAATGCTGTTGCGCTCGGTCGGCTTGTGCGGGACGGTAGACGAGGCCGGAGCGAAGGCGCTCAAGTAGGTCTTCGGGCTCTATGTCGACGAGCTCGACCTGGTCGGCATCATCGAAGATGCGGTCGGGGATTCGTTCGCTCACGACAACGCCGGTGATGGATGCAACCATGTCGTTTAGGCTCTCGATATGCTGAACGTTCACGGTCGTATAGACGTCGATGCCCGCATGTAGAAGTTCCTCGACGTCTTGATAGCGTTTGTCGTGGCGAGACCCCGGCGCATTCGTATGGGCGAGCTCGTCGACAAGGATGAGCTGAGGGGCGCGTTCGATAGCCGCATCTAGATCGAACTCGCTGAGCGCAATGCCGTTGTGCTCGATGAGTTTACAAGGCACGTTCTCAAGCCCTTGTGCAAGATGGGCAGTTGCCGGACGTTCGTGCGGCTCGATGTATCCCGCGACGACGTCGACACCTCGCCGCTTGGCGGCGTGGGCGGCTTGAAGCATCGCATAGGTTTTGCCTGTGCCAGCAGCGTAGCCAAAGAAAATTTTGAGGTGTCCCCGGCTGGTTCGAGTGTTATCGGCGACCTCGTCTTCCTCAATTGCCTTGAGGATGAGGTCTGGATTGACGCGAGTGTCCGATGCGTCGCGCTGCATAGCGTAGCCTTTCTGAAGCGTTGTCCATGCGTGCATACGCGGTGAAGACGCCACTGTATGCTCGCGAGGTCGAGTATAGGCGCACTGCAGCTGCAATAGTGCTTTCTACCTGCATCTTTACGGCATCTTAAGGACGTGAGCCCCGGCCCTCACGCCTCTTTAATCCCTAGAAGCGTTTACTGTCCCCAGACGCTTGCGAGAGTAGGCGTCCGAGACATCGGACCGCGCGTGAAAGGGGCGGTAAATGAACATCCTCATTCCCATCATCGGAGTCGTCTGCATTGGACTCTTTATCTATTACATCTACATTCTGATGAGGAGTGATTCGTAAACTATGGACGCTGCGATTCAGTACATCTTGTACTTTGCCGTGCTCGTCGTCCTGGCCGTTCCGCTCGGTCGGTTCATGGCCCATATCATGGATGGTGAGCATACGTTCCTGTCGCCTGTGATTGCTCCTGTGGAGCGTGGCGTCTATCGTCTGCTTCGCATCGACGCGGCAGAACAGATGGGGTGTAGGCGCTATCTGGCGAGCGTGCTGGTCTTTTCGGGGATCGGCCTCGTGGCTCTTGTGGCACTCCAGGCGCTTCAGTCCTTCTTGCCAGGCAATCCCCAGCACCTGCCGGGCGTGTCATGGGACCTGTCGTTCAATACGGCTGCTTCCTTTATAACCAACACCAACTGGCAGTCCTACTCCGGTGAGACCACCCTGTCCTACCTTGTGCAGTTCATGGGTCTCACCGTGCAGAACTTCGTTTCCGCTGGCACCGGTATCGCGGTCATGTTCGCGCTGATTCGCGGCTTCCGTCAAGTCAAGGAGCAGGGTCTGGGTTCCTTCTGGGTCGATCTCACCCGCACCGTCCTGTATGTGCTCATCCCGCTGAACCTCGTATTCGGCATCTGCCTGGCTGCCGGTGGCGTCATCTCCAACTTCCAGCCGGCTCAGAAGGCTGAGCTCGTAGAGCCCGTCGCTGTCCAGCCTAATGCAGACGGCGGCTGGAGCGTCATCGACGGCGCCCAGATCGAGGGCGACACGGTCAAGGTCGACGGCAAGGTTGTCGAGGGCGCGCGTGTGGTCACCGAGCAGTTCCTGCCCCAGGGTCCCGCGGCTCCTCAGGTCGCCATCAAGCAGTCCGGCACCAACGGCGGCGGCTTCTTCGGCGTGAACTCCGCCCATCCGTATGAGAACCCCAGTGCCTTCACCAACATCATCGAGATGACCAGCCTGCTGCTGATCCCGGCCGCCTGTTGCTTCACCTTCGGTATCGGCGTCAAGAACACCAAGCAGGGCAAGGCCATCTTTGCCGCCATGTTCATCCTGCTGGTGATCTTCACCGGCATCATTGCCGTCAACGAGCATGCGGGCACCCCGCAGCTGGCCGATGGCGGAGCGGTCAATATCGAGATGACCGACGGCCAGGCCGGCGGCAACATGGAGGGCAAGGAGAGCCGTTTCGGTATCGCCTCCTCTTCTACCTGGTCCGCTTTCACGACGGCTGCTTCCAACGGCTCGGTTAACTCCATGCACGACTCCTACACCCCGCTGGGCGGTTTTGTCCAGATGCTCCAGATTGCTCTGGGCGAGGTCGTCTTCGGCGGCGTGGGCTGCGGCCTGTACGGCATGATCGGCTTCGCCATCCTCACAGTGTTCATCGCCGGCCTCATGGTCGGACGCACGCCTGAGTTCCTGGGCAAGAAGATCGAGCCGGGCGAGATGCGCTGGGCAGTTGTCCTGTGCTTGGCAACTCCGTTTGCCATTCTGGTGTGCTCGGCCATCGCCTGCATGGTGCCCGGTCTTGCCGACCAGCTCAACAATGGTGGCGCGCACGGCTTCTCCGAGGCGCTGTATGCCTTCACCTCATGCGGCGGCAACAACGGCTCGGCGTTTGCAGGCATGAACTGCAACATTCCCTGGATCAACGTCATGCTCGGCCTTGAGATGCTGTTCGCCCGCTTCATGCCCATCATCGGTACGCTGGCTATCGCCGGCTCGCTGGCCAAGAAGGGTAGGGTCGCCGAGAGCGCCGGTACCCTGTCTACCACCAACGGTATGTTCGTATTCCTGCTCGTGTTCATCGTTCTGCTGATCGGTGCCCTGAGCTTCTTCCCGGCCCTGGCGCTTGGCCCCGTTGCCGAGTTCTTCCAGATGATTGCGTAAAAGAGGGCGCAGATTTATGGCTATGCAAAAAGACATGATGAGCCGCGCGGTCCGCGACTCGTTTGCCAAGCTGGATCCTCGCGTCCAGATTCAAAACCCGGTCATGTTCCTGGTGTGGCTTTCCGCCGTCATGACCTCCGTCCTGGCCGTCGCTTCCATCTTCGGTGTGCAGGACGCGGGTGTGCCCACCTACTATGTGGTCGCCATCGCGGTCATCCTGTGGCTCACCGACCTGTTCTCGAACTTCGCCGAGGCGCTTGCCGAGGGCCGCGGTAAGGCTCAGGCCGATTCCCTGCGTGCGGCCAAGAAGGATGTCGAGGCCCATCGCATCGAGTCCGTTGAGGACAAGGAGCACTTCACCGTCGTTCCCGGCACCGAGCTCACGCGCGGCGACCTGGTGATCGTACGCGCCGGCGAGCAGATTCCCGGCGACGGCGACGTCATCGAGGGCGCTGCCTCCGTTGACGAGTCCGCCATCACCGGCGAGTCCGCCCCCGTGGTCCGCGAGGCCGGCGGCGACCGCTCTGCCGTTACCGGCGGTACTACGGTGCTGTCCGACTGGATCATCGTCAAGATCTCCAGTGAGCCCGGCCAAAGCTTCCTGGACAAGATGATCGCGATGGTCGAGGGTGCCGCGCGCAAGAAGACCCCTAACGAGATCGCTCTGGAGATCTTCCTGGTGGCCCTCTCTATCGTCTTTATCCTGGTCACGCTGGCCCTGTATTGTTACTCCTACTTCTCGGTCGGTCTTAACGACATGGTCAACCCCACGGCCGTGACCACGCTCGTGGCGCTGCTCGTGTGTCTGGCTCCCACTACCATCGGCGCCCTTCTGTCCGCCATTGGCATCGCCGGTATGAGCCGTCTGAACGAGGCCAACGTGCTGGCCATGTCCGGCCGCGCCATCGAGGCCGCCGGCGACGTCGACATCCTCATGCTCGACAAGACCGGCACCATCACCCTGGGTAACCGCCAAGCCGCCGAGTTCATCCCGGTCGACGGCGTCGATCCCGCGGAGCTGGCCGATGCCGCCCAGCTTTCCTCGCTGGCCGACGAGACCCCCGAGGGCCGTTCCATCGTCGTGCTCGCCAAGGAGCAGTTTGGTCTGCGCGGCCGTACGCTCGAGGATAAGGGTATGGAGTTCATCCCGTTCACCGCGGCAACGCGTATGTCCGGCGTGAACTACGAGGGCAATGAGATCCGCAAGGGCGCTGCCGATTCCGTGCGCACCTATGTGGAGGCAGCCGGCGGCGTGTTCTCCCAGGAGTGCGACGAGGCCGTCGAGCGCATCGCCAAGGCCGGCGGCACCCCGCTGGTCGTGACCAAGAACTGCCGCGTGCTGGGCGTTGTGTACCTCAAGGACATCATCAAGTCCGGCGTTAAGGAGAAGTTCGCCGACCTGCGCCGCATGGGTATCAAGACCATCATGGTGACGGGCGACAACCCGCTCACGGCGGCCGCCATCGCAGCCGAGGCGGGCGTGGACGACTTCCTGGCCGAGGCCACCCCCGAGGGCAAGCTCAAGAAGATCCGCGCGTTCCAGCGCGAGGGTCACCTGGTCGCCATGACCGGCGATGGCACCAACGATGCACCGGCGCTCGCTCAGGCGGACGTCGCCGTGGCCATGAACACGGGAACCCAGGCTGCCAAGGAGGCCGGCAACATGGTCGACCTCGACTCCAGCCCCACCAAGCTCATCGATATCGTGCGTATCGGCAAGCAACTGCTCATGACCCGCGGCTCACTCACGACCTTCTCGGTCGCCAACGACGTCGCCAAGTATTTCGCGATCATCCCGGCGCTATTCTCGCCGATCTACCCCGGGTTGGACGCCCTCAACATCCTGGGGCTCACCAGCCCGTTGTCTGCCGTGCTGTCCGCCATTATCTACAACGCGCTGGTCATCGTCGCGCTGATTCCTGCCGCCCTGAAAGGCGTGAAGTATCGCGAGCTTTCGTCCGGCCAGCTGCTGACCCACAACCTGCTGGTGTGGGGTCTGGGCGGTATCGTGGCGCCGTTCGTATTCATCAAGATTATCGACATGCTGCTGGCCTTGTTCGGCATTGGCATGATGTAGACGGAGGTTTGTATGTTCAAAGGTATCGCATCGCGCGCACTTGGCGTGTTCGCGCTGTTTACCATCGTCTGCGGCCTGGGATACACGCTCGTGGTGACCGGCGTCGCGCAGCTTGCGTTTCCGTACCAGGCGAACGGATCGCTCATTACGGTCGACGGCAAGGTTGTGGGTTCCGAGCTCATCGGCCAGAACTTCGATGACGAAGCCCACATGTGGGGTCGTATCCAGAACGTATCAATTGTCGAAGGCGAAGACGGCGAGCTCATGGCGTATGGCGCCCCGTCCAACCTGTCCCCGGCGAGTGAGGAGTATCGGCAGCTGATTGATGCGCGCGTGAAGAAGATCCGCGCTGCCAACCCCGATGCCGATATGGACGCTGTGCCCGTCGACCTGGTGACGTGTTCGGGGTCCGGCCTCGACCCGGAGATCTCTCCGGATGCCGCCGAGTACCAGGTCCCGCGCCTTGCCAAGGCCACGGGCAAAAGTGAGGACGAGGTGCGCGAGATTATCGCCCAGTGCACCAAGGGCCGATTCCTGGGCGTCTTCGGCGAGCCCACGGTCAACGTGCTCAAAGTGAACCTTATGCTGGACGGCGCGCTGTAGGTGAGGGAGTGGCGGATGAGGGCATGACTGACTATCTGAGCCCTCAATTCCACCCCGCCCATCAGTTGCGGTGGAATACGGACTGTTTTGGCTGTCAAAAGTCTCA
>CABUTP010000070.1 GCA_902494545.1 uncultured Collinsella sp.
ACTAAGCCCTCGTCCCTCCCAAGTTGACCTGCTCGAGGTCGTCGCCCTTGTGGCGTTAGGGCGGAAAATAATAAGAAGCCTTCGCGCTGCGGAATGATTTTGGAAACTAAGTACGGGACCCGCCCAAACCGTCCTGCTCAATCGCCCTTGTGGTGTTGGGGCTGAAAGGGTGGGACGCGTGGGTTATTTGGTTGTTAGGGTTAGTAGGTCGTTGGGGGTTTTGAGGTTGTAGGTGGCATTTGGGATGTCTTGGTGTGATCCCCATGCTGCTCGGGCAAAACTGACCCCTGCTGAAGTTGCGCATTGTTCGTCGTAGACGGTGTCGCCAACGTAGACGACGTTGCCAGGATTCGCGCCCGTACGTCGGAGATATTCGAGCATTGGTGCGGGCGAAGGCTTGTGCTCGGTTGTGTCTTCGACAAGGATGATGTGCTCAAAATACTTATCGAAGCCAAGGGGTGCAATTTCTTCTGCGTATTCATTGCGCGCACGTGAGGAGACGATGCCAAGTTTGCAGCCGTTGTTGGCGAGTGTTGCGATGACTTCAAGCAAGCCTGGAAACACGCTGATGGTGCTTTTAAAGCTGGCAGCAACTTGGCACCAGCGATTCAACGTTGCCTGCGAGTAGATCCCAAGTTTCTCAAGGGCGTTCTTGCCGGGTATTCCGAGGGCAAATTCAAGCTCGTGTCGGGGAAGCGTTTTGCCGGTTTCTTCTTGGACAATCTGGCCAAGCGATGACAGCACGCTTTCTTCTGTATCTGCCAATGTCCCATCAACGTCAAACACGATATAGTCAAAGTACTTCATATAGTAGCTCCTATCCGTTGTTTGCCTGCAAGTTTGATGCAGTGACAGAAGAAGGGCTAGCGGGATTTCTGCCTGGTACTATCGAGATTCTGCCTCGCTGCTCGATAGCTCGAAGGAGTGCACCCCATTTGTTCTTTAAATACCTGGCCAAGATGGCTTGCTGTCGCAAAGCCGCATTGGCGCGCGACTGTCTGGACCGTTCGCGTGGTGTGTGCCAAAAGTTCGCAAGCACGGTTTATGCGGTATGCGCGTAGATATGACGCCGGGGTCGTTCCTGCACAAGTTTCGATAATGCGGTAACACTCTCTTTCGCTTACGCCGGCTGCAGATGCCATCTGGGGCACATCTATAGCGGCTGCATAGTTTGCGCGGATAAAGTCCAGGATTGCCTTGAACTGTACGTCGCGGCTGGTCATCCAAGAGACGCCGTCGGAGGAAAAGAGCGGTTCGGCCTTGGCGTAAATCTGAATCCAGAGCTCTGACAAGTTATTTCGAAGCGCCATCTCGTTCTGCGGCCGTTGAAGGTCGTGGCTAAAGGAGCTCTTCAGCAAATCGATAAAGGGCATATCGTCGGGGTTGGTGGGCGACCATTTGAGCACATCGACACTTCGACATTGAAGTAATGGATTGATGTAGCGCTTTTGGAGACGTCCCGCGGGATCGCCGAGCATCGACGGCTGAAAGATATGCAGCATTTGAATGGCTGGCGCCGAATTGGGCGATTGCAGCGTGCTGTGCAAAACGCCGCCGTTGATAAAGCCGGCGGACCCTTCCTCAAAGCGTACGTGCTCATGAGCCGCGCGCGTTCGATAGTCAATCGCTCCCTGCTCCATGTAGAAAAGCTCAACTTCGGAATGCCAGTGCCAGGGGACGGAATTGCCCGGATAGCGAGCGAATTCTGCGCGTTCGGCAATATAGGGCCAGTCTTCGGCGGTCTCGGGAAACGCTTCCTCGCGTCCTCCGCGGTGCAGTTCTATGTGATCCATGTTTCGCATGGCATCAGTATAAAGCGCAATGGGCTTAGATTGCTCTTGCCTGTTCGGGGAACGCCTTGTCTAGGGATGCTTGGAGCTTTTCGAAGGATGCTCGTAAGTTGAGGCTCTGATCGGCTGAGCGCTTGGTTTTTGTGGTGGGGGAGTCGAGGAGACCGTTTCTCTGTGTCGGGGGGAAGGAGAAAAGGTCTGCATGTTTTAGGGATGGCTGCCGTGCTACGGCATTGGAAGAATGCATGCTTATGCGGCCTCCTCGATGTCCACCAAAAGGTTGCGCACGGGGTGTGCTGCTAGGTCCCGTGCGTTGGCAGTATTATGCCGCGAGCGCAGATAAGGAAGCGCTAAAGAAAGGCTTAATGAGGTTGACGTTGCGATGAAACCGCAGTTAAAAGCTATCGAGTAACACTCTTGAAAGGTTTTGGGCTTAAGGGCTTTCTAAGGTTTGTGGCGCGGATGTGGCGCGGACGTGCGGAGCGTGTGAATGCTCGCTGTTAGCGTTGCGGTGCCGCGGCACGCACCTGCTCGATGACCTTTTCCATCGTGGCGTCGATGCGGTCCTTTTTGAGTTCGCATTCCCAGATGGTTATAGGCGTCCAGCCCATTTGAGTGAGTGCTGCCACGGCAGCGCGGTCGCGCTCGACGTTGCGACGGAACTTTGCCTCCCAAAACTCAACGTTGCGCTTGGGCTGGCTCGGATTGCACTTGGGGCAGCGGTGCCAAAAGCAGCCGTTGACGAAGATGGCGATCTTGCGCCCGGGAAAGGCGATGTCGGGCTTGCCGGGAACCTTCCATTCCAAGCGATAGCCCGTAAGACCTGCTGCCCGCAGGCGCTGGCGAACGAGCAACTCGGGCTTGGTGTTGGCGCGCTTGTTGCCCTTCATGGACTTTTTGATGGCGGCGCGACGGCGGACCAGTTCGCGCTCGTCAGCGGAGAGGTCCGAGGTATCGATGCCGTCGAGCAGACCTGGTTTGGGGCGCTTTTTGCTACGGCGCTTAGGTGTGCGCTTGGGCTTGGTGGCGGGCTCGTCGGTCGCGGTGGCCTCGGCGTCGTTGGCAGTGCTGTTGGCCTCGAGCCGGTCTTCCTTCAGCTCAATCAGGGCATCAATGAGCCCCTTGTCGGCGGGCATCCATTCCACCGTGGCAAGTGAGGTGCGTGGAATCCAGCGGATATCGAGTTGGCGGTCGTGCTTCTGAGGCTCATCGGATTCATCGGCGAGCGAGCAGTAGTAGCACTCCATGGAGAGATGAAAATCGGGGTAGTCATACTCAACGGTATAGAAATCGCGCAGGTTGGTGACTTTTACCTGCAGCTCTTCCATGAGCTCGCGGCGTACGGCGTCTTCGGGTGTCTCGCCGCGCATGAGCTTGCCGCCGGGGAACTCCCAAAGTCCCTGCATGTCGCCGTAGCCGCGCTGCACGGCAAGCAGCTCGTCAGATCCTTCCTTGCGAATGATCCCAGCGGCAACATGAACAGTCTTCAACAGGAGTCCTCTCTCAACATCAACGCGTGGCAGGGTAGCTACCCGTACCTTACACAACGGTAAGGCAAGCGTAAGCCATATCGATGGTAGCCGACTCGTCTTCTTGCGACTATAGATGCCGTAGACTAATTGCAAGAAAGGACTCGGTATGCAAACCACGCACATGGCGACCCCGGTACTGGAGGTCGCACATCTCGAAAAGGTATATGGAGCGCTGGGCAACGTGACCCGCGCGCTCAACGACGTCAGCTTTACGGTCAACCGCGGCGAATTTGTTGGCATCATGGGCGCTTCGGGCTCGGGCAAGTCGACGTTGCTCAACTGCGTCTCGACCATCGATAGCGCCACGAGCGGCACCATCCGCATCAACGGCCAGGACGTGACGCGCATGAAGCAGGCCAAGCTTTCGCAGTTCCGCCGCGAGGAGCTCGGCTTTATCTTCCAGGACTCCAACCTGCTCGATACGCTCACGGCACGCGAGAACATCGCCCTGCCGCTCACCATCGCCCGTACAAACTCGGCAGAGATCTCGACCCGCGTGCAGGATGTGGCGGCGCGCCTCTCCATCAGTCAGGTGCTCGACAAGTATCCCTACCAGATGTCCGGCGGTCAGCAGCAGCGCGTTGCCGCGGCTCGCGCGCTCGTCACCGACCCCACCATGATCATGGCCGACGAGCCCACCGGCGCCCTCGATTCCAAGAGCGCTCGCCTGCTGCTCGAGAGCCTGGAGGCCCTCAACCGTCGCCTGTGTGCCACCGTGCTCATGGTCACGCACGACAGTTTTGCCGCCAGCTACACGAGCCGCGTACTGTTTATCCGCGACGGCAAGATCTTCACCGAGCTGCGCCGCGGCGACACCGACCGCCGAGAGTTCTTCGACCGCATTATGGAGGTCGTTGCCATGATGGGCGGTGAGGGCTCCGATGCTCTGTAAACTCGCTTGGGGCAACGTCCGTCGCGCCGGCCGCGACTACCTCGTCTACCTTTTGACGCTCACCCTGGGCGTCACGGTCTTCTATGCTTTTAACACCATCTCGATGCAGGTCGACATCGCCGGAATCGATGAAGAGGGCTTGGCGCAGGTTATGGGCAGCATACTCGGCGACCTGACGTACTTTTTGGCCGGTGTCATGGCCTTTTTGATGGTGTACGCCAATAACTTCATCATGAAACGCCGCAAGAAGGAGTTTGGCCTGTACCAGGTGCTCGGCATGGGGCGCGGGCGTGTCGCCACGATCATGGCGCTCGAGACGGTGATTGTCTCGGTGGTGGCCTTTGTCGCCGGCATTGTGCTGGGTGTGGGACTCTCCCAGCTCATGACATTCTTTACGGCCTCGCTCTTTAAGACACAGATCGCCAATTTCCACCTCTTTTTCTCGGTGCATGCGTTCAATCTGACCCTTGCCTGCATGCTCGTAATGTTTGTGCTCACGCTACTGCTGAACCTTCGCGCCGTGCGTCGTACCAAACTCATCGAGCTTATGGGTGCCGAGCGTCGCAACGAGAGCATCAAGACACGCAACCCCTGGATCGCGATTGCCATCTTTGCCGTGGGCGTGGTGCTTGTGGGCGTGGCCTATTACCGTCTGCTACGTGATGGGTTCCCGCTAACCGCGACAGACAGCAAGCTGCAAGAGGCCATGAACCAGTTTGGTATTACGACCGCTATGGTTACCGTGGGCACCTTTGCCCTGTTCTGGGGACTCTCGGGCATGCTCATCAAGCTGCTGCAGAGCCTGCGCAGCGTGTATTGGCGCGGCCTCAATATGTTTACCGTGCGCCAGCTTGCGGCCAAGGTCAACACGGTGTGCTTTTCGATGGGTGTCATCGCGATGCTCCTGTTTTTGGCCATCACCTCGGTGACGTGCGGTATGTCGATTGCCAATGTGATGAACGAGAATCTGGAGCGCTATAATCCGGCCGACATGTCGCAGACGTATGTCTATTACACGCCCGAAACGCTCGACTACTACAAGGAGTATGTCAATCCGTCTGAGGCCGATCGCATGGTGCTGGCCGATACAACGGTCGATTTGTACGCTGCATGGCACGGCAGGGGCAAGTCGGCGGACAACAACGACGAGACCGGCAAGAAGGTCAATATCGCCGATGTTGCCGGTGAGCATGTGCAGATCGATTCGTATCTGAGTTACCCGTTTGGCGGTTCGGATCCTTCGGTGACCCCAAGTGAGATGTGCAAGACCATGGGCGAAAAGCTTCCCAAGGCGTTCGGGGGTAGCAATGCCGATGCGATGGGTCTGTTTGTGACGCCGGCAAGCCAGTACAACAAACTGCGTCAGATGATGGGCGAGGAGCCGGTGCATATCGGTCACGACCAGTATCTGCTTACATGTGATATGGGCGGCGAGCTGGTCGACCTGTACACCAAGTATATGGCTGGCGGCCATGCCCTTACCTTGGGCGGGCATACGCTCAAGCCCGCAACCGATAAGTCGGACGAAGATACGGCGGCCATCGCCAACTCGGCGATGGGCAGTAATCCGGGTACCGTCGTCGTTGCCGACGAGCTGTTGTCCCAGCTTAATCTGCAGCCGTATTCCAGTAGCCTGCTCGTTAACTACAAACAGGGGATGGATACAACCGAGGCAGAGGAGAGCATTAAATACACTGTGCTCGACAATCTGCTCGTTGACGGCAAGGAGTCGGGGTCGTGGGGAACCTTCATCACACGCTCCGAGATGTACACGCAAGCAGCGCAAATGAACGGTCTTATTAGCTACCTAGCCATCTACATCGGCTTTGTATTGGTCGTTGCATGCGCGGCGATTCTGTCGATCCAGCAACTCTCCAACGTGGCCGACGGCAGCCGCAGCTATCGTGTACTGGCACAGATCGGCTGTGAGGACCGCCAGATTCGCCATTCGGTGATGGCGCAGCAAGCGGTATTCTTCCTGTTCCCGCTGGCAGTGGGCCTGGCACACTCCTTTGTGGCACTTAAGGTGATCATCGAGCTGGTGAGCATTTTCGGAAATATGAGCATCGGCGGCACCGTGGGCCTCACCTGTGCAATCTTCCTGGCAGCATACGGTGGCTACTTCCTGGTGACCTACCTCATGAGCACCGGCATGGTGCGAGCCGCCATAGCCACCCGCTACAGCGAGTAACAAGCGGGCAAAATCGTCGCAAAATCTGAGGCGTATGACCGCCGCGAAGGGACCAGGGGCCCTTTCGCGGCGGTTTTTGCCAACCTGGTGCGTCTCAGATACAAGTGAGTAGACTTTTTTGAACCTGCCGAGCACATCGCGACAAATGTTCAATAAAATCGCAGGTCAGAGCCGTGGCATTTTGGGGCGTGCTCGGCCTCCTGCAAAAAGCCTACTCACTTGGTTTTTCTGCCAGAAGACCGCCACGAGGGAAGGCGGCTCCCTCGCGGCGGCTGGCGTTTGCCCAGATAGTCGTTGGGGACGTTCTTAAACGACTAGTCAAACAAGAACGTCCCCAACGGCTACTTTGCGGGTAGCTAAAAGAGCCCCATCCTAAATTAGCTACCCCGCCAACACCGCAGGTAGAGCAAAAGTCAGCGAAAGCCCGCCAGAGCGAGCAAGGTGCCTTGAAGCGAGGCGGCATTGACCTTTTGGTCATGCCGTCGAAGCTGAAAGGCAGATTGCCGCTCTGACGGGCTTCCAGCGTCGGCCGGTTACGGCGTTTGGTAAAACGCCGTAACCTACACCCGCTCCGCGATCTCGTGGATGAGGTAGTCGGTCTTTTCCCAGCCCAGGCACGGATCGGTGATCGACTTGCCAAAGATGCCGCCGTCGACCGGCTGGTTGCCGTCTTCCAGGTAGGACTCGATCATAAAGCCCTTGACCAGCTTGGAGATGGACTCGTTGCGGCGGCAGCTGTCGAGCACTTCCTTGCAAATGCGATACTGTTCCAGCGGACGCTTACCCGAGTTGTCGTGGTTGCAGTCGATGACCGCCGCCGGGTTGGCGTAGCCGGCGTGCTCGGTATAGCGCTCGGCCAGGCGCTCGAGGTGCTCGTAGTGATAGTTGGGGTAGGTGCGACCGTCGAGACCGATGTAGCCACGCATGACGGCGTGCGCGAGCGGGTTGCCGTCACACTCGACCTCCCAGTTGCGGAAGATGAAGCTCTGGTGCGCCTGCGCGGCGTAAATGGAGTTGAGCATAACGGTGGTAG
>CABUTP010000071.1 GCA_902494545.1 uncultured Collinsella sp.
GACGATATCGATGTCGAGCTTAACGAGGGCCGTCTCTCCATTAGCGTGAATGTCGAGGAAGACGAGGAGAACGAGGGCAAGAACTTCCTGCAGAAGGAGTTCAGCTCGTACAGCGCGACCCGTGGCGTGTATCTTAAGGACGCTTCGAGCGAGGGCCTCTCGGCTAAGTACGCCGACGGCATCCTTACCGTTACGGTTCCCAAGATCGTCGAGAAGAAGAACGTTACGAAGATCTCCATCGACTAACTTCGTTGGTGTTCTGAGCTATTAAGAGATTACAAAAGGGGCTGGGAAGCGATTCCCGGCCTCTTTTGCTGTCTAGGAAAGCCTATTGAATGGTTGCTGGCCGATACTGGCTTGCGGGGCGTATCGAGAGTTTTCGCGATCCTTGGAGAAGGGTGGCGGAGCTGCCGACCTCGTCATCCAGGGTTGCGGCTAGAGCTTTGGCATAGCTTTTGACGGTAAGGCTCGGACGATTGTTATCTTGGCTGATATGCATGGCAATGAGCTGTTCGGTGCGATCGGTAACAAGTTCGCGCGCGGCTTCGGCGGCTTGGTCGTTGGAGAGGTGTCCCCTTGCAGACAGGATACGCTCTTGAAGAAAGTGGGGATATTCTCCCTCGCGTAGCATGGCCACATCGTGGTTGCTTTCGAGCGCGAGGACTCGACAATCTTTGAGGGTGTTCATGGCCTGGCTCGATAGCTCTCCGGTGTCGGTGGCAAAGCCAATGGAATCATCGGGGGCGTCGAACCGATAGCCGACTGGATTGATGACATCGTGTGATGTTGAGTAGGTTTGCACGTGGATGCCGGCAATGGAAAGGGTGTCACCGGGATCGAATTCCTTGACAGGCAGATGCGAAAGATTTTCCTTGCTGGAAAGTGTGCCCCTGCTGGCAAAGAGGGGGCCGTGCCAGTGCTTGCACCAGACATCGAGGCCCTTGATGTGATCGGTATGCTCATGAGTAATGAGAAGAGCCGAGACGTTGTCTGCCGAGAGCCCCAGTTCTGTCATGCGCTTTAATGTCTCGCGGCGAGAAAGACCGTCGTCAATCATGATGAGCCCCCGGGGGCCTTCGATGAGCGCGCAGTTGCCTTTTGAGCCGCTGCCAAGGATATGAAGGTGCAGACGAGACATAAGATTCCAAAGGATACAATGGGTGCGAACGAATAGAGGAGGAAGCAAATGCCAACGGTATCTCAGCATTATGGACACCATGCTGCATCGTGGGCTGATGATAAAGCTCTGGCAACGCGGCAGACGGCTGCCCCCGTGGTGCTCATGGTATCAGGTGGTGCGGACTCGACGGCTTTGCTCCTTATGGCGTGCACATCAAAGTTGGATATTCTGGATGGACGCGGTGTAGCCCCCATCGCGCGCGAGCGACTGCACGTGCTGCATGTGAACCATCATCTGCGCGGCGAGGCATCCGATGGCGACGAGGCCTTTGTGCGCGGCCTATGCGCACAATATGGTTTGCCGCTGTGTGTTGAGCATGCCTATTTTGATAATGAATCGGGCAATATCGAGGCGGCTGCCCGCGAGGTGCGGTATGCCGCGGCGCGGAGGTATGTCCGCGAGCTCTGCGCCCAGACGGGGGCACCGCGAACGGCGGCTCGTATCTGCACCGCGCACACGTCTTCGGATCGCGCGGAAACGTTTTTGATGAACGCGATTAAGGGTTCGGGGCCCGCTGGTCTATCGAGCATTCCTCGCCGGAGGAATATCGTGGTGCGTCCCTTGCTCGACCTGACTCATGATGAGCTCGTAGGCTATCTGCAGGTGCATGGTCAGCCGTGGCGAGAGGACGAGAGCAACGAGGACGTGTCGTACTTGCGTAACTACGTGCGCCATCGGGTGATGCCGGTGGTGGCGCAGCGCAACGCGAGCGTCTGTAAGACGATTGGCGCCGCCTGCGAGATCTTAGGCGATGAGGACGCCTTTCTTTCCCAGCTTTCCGCACAGGCGTTTCGAAGCTGCCTGCGTAAGGAGGCGGCGGGTGCACTGGTGCTCGATGCGCGCCGTCTTGCCGCGGCCGAGGTGGTGATTGCTCGGCGCATGGTGCGACTGGCAATTAAGCGTATCGACCCCGACGCTCGCCCGGAGATGCGGCATGTGGAGCGCGTGCTCGCCTGTGTCGCCGAAGGCTCGGGTTCGCTCACTCTGCCGGCGGGAATCGATGCACGCGTGGAGTTTGGCATGCTGTCATTCAAGGCCCCGGCGGCGCGCGAGGGGTTAGTTGCCGATTGGGTCACCATTCCCGGTCGATTGCCGCTAGGGGCGGGCCGCATCCTGGTGGCAGAGCCGATGGCTGTGGAGCCGGGGTGTGATATTGTGCGCCGTGCCCGCGAACTCGCGGGTGCCGGAGGGGTGGCCGCTATGGTGGATGCCGCGACGCTGGGCTTTGCTGATCGCGATAGCGAACGGATGCTCGCCGGCTCGCGCGGGGAGATCCCCTCCGAGGCACGTTTGGCGCGTCTGTGGGTAGACGGTCCCGTGCCGGGGGATGTGATGTGTCCGTTGGGCATGAGTGGGCGAAGTAAGAAGGTGTCCGACCTGCTCAACGAGGCTCGTATTCCCGTCTCTGAGCGCGCAGGCGTTCCTGTGGTGAGAACGGCTCCGGGAGGTGCCGTGGTGTGGGTCGCCGGAGTTCGCGCGGACGAGCGTTTTAAGTGCACGGCCGCAACGCGCGTGGCATATCTGCTTCGTGTGGTCGATGCGGAATAGCGTCCCACGCCAGCTATTCTGTGCGACGTTGACGGTATTCCCGCGCTGATGGCGTACGGGCTGGAAAATATACCCCGTGCGCTGCTAGAATGTGAAGTTCGCGTCCATACGGCGGTGTGTGGGCGATAAGCACAAGAAAGGGTTGTCATGGCTTCTCAACATCCGGATATCGAGAAGGTTCTGTTTACGCAGGAGGATATCGAAGGTATCGTTTCTCGCCTGGGCGAGGAGATTACGCGCGACTACGCTGGTAAGGATCTGGTACTGATCGCGGTTCTGCGCGGCGCCGTTGTCTTTATGGGCGACCTGATGCGTAAGATCGAGCTGCCGACCAACATCGATTTCATGGCTGTTTCGAGCTATGGCGACGGTGTGAAGTCCTCGGGTATCGTGCGTATCATTAAGGACCTGGATATCGACATCCGCGGTCGCGACGTGCTGATCGTCGAGGACATACTGGACTCGGGCCTGACGCTCAAGTATCTGATGAAGAACCTCGAGAGCCGCAAGCCCGCTTCTCTGGAGGTCGCCGCCTTCCTGTGGAAGGACGTTGAGGACCGCGTCTCGGCCATCACGCCCAAGTATGTTGGAACCCATTGCCCCGATGCCTTTGTGGTGGGCTACGGCCTCGACTATGCCGAGCGCTATCGTAACCTTCCGTATCTGGGCATTTTGAAACCGGAGGTTTATTCGTAAGATGCCCGACGACCGTAACGATAACAATTCCCAGACTCCCCGGGAGCCTAAGATCCCGGGGGTGCCCGGAGGCAAGAAGCCCACGCGTACGGGCTGGCTGTATTTTATTTTGGCTTGCGCGCTCCTGGGCTACGCCTTCTTTAACATGGGCTCCGGCTTTGCCAATTCCAGCAATACCGTAAAGCTCGCGACGAGCGAGATGGTGAGCGCCATCAAGCAGGATCGCGTCGAAGATCTGACCTATACGGTTCAAGACGGAAGCGTGACGGGTCATTACTGGAAGACGAAGAAGGACAAGGGCGATACGAGCGAGCTCAAGAGCTTCTCCTCGACCTATGTCGGCTCCGATTCGCTTGCCGAGCTTATGGCGGAGCACCCCGATACCAAGTACATCGTCAACACCAACGATCCCGATTTTTGGGGCGACTTGGCGATGAGCGTGCTTCCGACAATCGCCCTGATCGCTATCATGTTCTACTTTATGCGCCAGATGATGGGCGCCAACAACAGGAACATGCAGTTTGGCAAGACCAACGCCAAGACCAACGAGGCCACGCGCCCCAAGGTCAAGTTTGAAGACGTTGCCGGCGTGGACGAGGCAGTCGAGGAGCTCGAGGAGATCCGTGACTTTTTGAGCGATCCGGACCGTTATCGCAAGCTGGGCGCCAAGATCCCGCGTGGCGTGTTGCTGGTGGGCCCTCCGGGCACCGGTAAAACGCTGCTGGCCAAGGCTGTAGCCGGCGAGGCGGGCGTGCCGTTCTTTAGCATCTCGGGTTCCGACTTTGTCGAGATGTTCGTGGGTGTCGGCGCCAGCCGTGTACGTGACCTCTTTAAGGAGGCCAAGTCCCAGGCTCCGTCGATCATCTTCATCGATGAGATCGATGTCGTGGGACGTCAGCGCGGAGCCGGCCTGGGCGGCGGCCACGACGAGCGCGAGCAGACGCTCAACCAGCTGCTGGTCGAGATGGACGGTTTTGAGGAGAGCGAGTCGGTCATTCTGATCGCTGCGACCAACCGTCCTGACATCCTGGATCCGGCATTGCTGCGTCCCGGTCGTTTTGACCGTCAGGTCACGGTCGACCGTCCGGATGTGAAGGGCCGCGAGCAGATCTTGCGCGTGCATGCCGAGAACAAGCCGATGGACGAGGACGTGAAGTTTGAGAAGCTCGCCCAGATGACCGTTGGCTTTACCGGCGCCGATCTGGCAAACCTGCTCAACGAGTCTGCGCTGCTGGCTGCCCGCCGCCATCGTTCCGTGATCTCGATGGATGAGGTCGAGGAATCGATGGAGCGCGTGATTGCCGGACCGCAACGCAAGGGTCGCGTGATGACCGAAGCCGAGCGCACCACGATTGCCTACCATGAGAGCGGCCATGCCCTGGTGGGTCATATCTTGGAGCACTCCGATCCGGTTCATAAGATTTCGATTGTCAGCCGCGGCCAGGCTCTGGGCTACACACTGCAGCTTCCGCAGGAGGATCACTTCCTCAAGACCAAGAACGAGATGCTCGACGAGCTCGCCGTGTTCTTGGGCGGTCGCGTTGCCGAGGAACTCATGTGCGACGACATCACGTCGGGCGCGAGCAACGACCTGGAGCGCGCGACCAAGATGGCGCGCGAGATGGTCACGCGTCTGGGCATGAGCGAGGAACTGGGCACGCAAGTGTTTGGCGAGGCGCAGCATCAGGTATTCCTGGGCCGCGATTACGCCGATCACCAGGATTACTCCGAGGAGACGGCGCGTCGCATCGACATCGAGGTCCAGCGCATTATGCGTGAGGCCCATCGCCGTGCGGTCGAGATTTTGGATGCCCGTCGCGATCAGCTCGATCTGATGGCCAAGGTGCTGCTTGAGCGCGAGACCGTCGAAGGCGACGCCGTGAACGCCCTGCTCGATAACGAGTGGGATGCCTACCTTGAGCGCGAGGGCGATATCCTGGCGGCCAAGGAGGAGCGCAATGCCAAGGCGGCTGGCATGCCGACCAAGAAGCGCGCGCCTCGTATGAGCGAGGAGGAGCTGGCGGCCGATGCCGCAGCCTTTGCGCAGGCGGCTATGCAGGAGGATGCCGAAGTCGCATCCGATGATGCCGGCGATGATGCCGGTGCCGACACCGACGCCGACAAATAGTCTTTGTGGTGAAAGCCTCCGCGGGGAAACCTGCGGAGGCTTTTTCTTTTGAGCGATATGGGGCCGTCTGTTGATTGGGGACAGACTTAAATGAGCGTTTTCACGCATTTAAGTCTGTCCCCAATCAACATTGCTGCGGCACTTTGCTCGGCTAAAGCGTACAATAGCGCCTATGTGAAAGGGGAACAGATGATCAACGAAACTATGTATGCTCGCGGTGCGGAAAGCTCCATCATCCGCGAGATTTTTAGCTATGGCCTTGAGCGCAAGGCGCAAATCGGCGCGGAAAACGTGTTCGATTTCTCGCTGGGCAACCCGAGCGTTCCGGCGCCCGCTGCCGTGGCGGAGTCCATCAAAAAGGCGCTTGAGCTGCCGAGTGACCAGCTGCACGGCTATACGCCCGCTCCGGGCCTGCCGCAATGTCGAGCGGCCGTCGCCGAATCGCTCAACCGCCGCTTTGGTACGAGTTATGAGGGTAAGGACGTCTTTATGACGGTGGGCGCTGCAGCTTCGCTCACCTGTACGCTCAATGCCGTTACGAACCCGGGTGACGAGGTCGTTGTTATCGCCCCGTACTTTCCGGAGTATCGTGTGTGGATTGAGAAGGCCGGCTGTACGTGTGTCGAGGCGCTCGCCGATGAAGATACGTTCCAGCTGAGCGTGGATAACGTGCTCAAGGCGATTACCGATAAGGCGGCTGCTGTCATCATCGACTCGCCGAATAACCCGACCGGTGCCGTGTATACGCGCGACACCCTGACGCGACTGGTTAATGTTTTGTGCGAGGTCAACGCCAAGCGCGATCCCGAGAATCCGATTATGCTTATCTCGGATGAGCCGTATCGTGAGATTGTCTATGGCGCCGAGGTGCCTTGGGTGCCTTCGATCTACGAGCACACCATCGTGTGCTACTCGTATTCCAAGTCGCTTTCGCTACCGGGCGAGCGCGTGGGGTGGATTTTGGTTCCCAACACCAATCCGCAGGCTGCGCGTCTGATGCCGGCTGTTGCGGGTGCCGCCCGTACGCTGGGCTTCGTGTGCGCGCCGGCGCTCTTCCAGCGCGTAATTATCGACTGCATCGATGAGCCGAGTGACGTTGAGGCCTATGCGCGCAACCGCACCGCGCTTACCGATGCACTAGCGGAGTACGGCTACACGTATGTTGAGCCGGATGGTGCATTCTACCTGTGGGTGAAGGCGCTGGAGCCCGATGCGAACGCTTTCTGCGAGCGCGCGAAGAAGTATGAGCTGCTCGCGGTGCCCTCGGATAGTTTTGGCATGCCGGGCTGGTTCCGCTTGGGCTACTGTGTGAGCTACGAGACTATCGTTAACTCACTGCCCGCCTGGAAGCAGCTGGCCGACGAGTATCGTCAAAAGTAAAGCGCTCTGCTTACAATGTTTTACGTGAAACGGGGTTTGGTTTTAAGCCAGACCCCGTTGTCTATGCCGTTGTGTGATTGGGATGAAGCAGTTTTACGACTGCCGAAAGCTATGCGTACAATGATTATACGCGACGGCCATACCGGATAAGGAGACCCGATGCCCTACCTTCTTTCTTGTGATATTCATACTCATACGCTGTTCTCCGCGCATGCGTACTCAACCATTGAGGAGAATGTGTACTGGGCGGCGGAACGTGGCCTGCAGGTGCTCGGATCTGCCGACCATCTGAGCTCTATGGTTACGGCTTGCCCCAACGACCTGCGCAGTTTCCAGTTCTTTATTAACCAGGATATCTGGCCGCGCATTTGGAGCGGCGTGCTGGTGCTGCGTGGTGCC
>CABUTP010000072.1 GCA_902494545.1 uncultured Collinsella sp.
CACATAGTCGTCCACTTTGACACCGGCCAGCGGCAGACCGAAAAACGCGATATAGATCTGCAGGAACGCCGGCGTACCGCGAATGATATTCACATAGATGCCGGCAAGACAGCGCAGGATGCGCGACTTAGAGATGCGCATGAGCGACAGGGCAAAACCGAAGGGAATTGCCAGCGGAAACGCCACAAGCACGATCGAGAGCGACATAAGGAAGCCCTTAAAGACGATCGGCAGGCTCTGAACCAAAATGACTGGGTTTAAGAACAGACGCAGGAACATATTGGAGTTCCAGGCCTCGACCCACGGCTGCTCCTTAAGATCGTCCAGGAAGTTATCGAATGCCGTCACGCCCTTGATCTCCACCGACGGAATCTTGGAGATCTTCTTGGTCGACCCGTCGGCGAGCGTATAGGTGCCGCTAAAGGCCTCATCGCCGCCCTCGACGGGAAACGTCACGCCGTAAACCTCGACGCGGAAAAAGCCGCCGGCAGGCGCCGTCTCGCCAAAGTCGATCTTGAGCGTCTGGCCGTCAGCCTTGCACGTGGGCTTCATGGGCGTACGATCCATGAGGTCCTCGCCCGAGAGCATCGTCAATCGCGTGTCATCGGTACCAAACGTCGTGCCGTCGACAAACGTCAGCGAAAGACCGCTCAGCTCCTCGTCGGCATCGGCCTGAACCTCCCAGGTAATGCGCGTCTCGGTGCCGCCGACCACAGCGCTGCCCGAACCGGTATTGGGCCGGGCGGTAATCTTTGCGGTCTCAAGCGCCTGGGCAGTCGTGGGCGCATATGCCCCCGCGCACACCAGCGCGAGCGCCACGGCCATGACGCAGGCTAGCTTTTGGAGCAAGGCGGACAGTGGAAAACGCTGCTCCGCGGCCCCTTTGTTCAGTCGAGACAAGGTGGCTCCTATCGTAGAAGTTGCCGGCAAAACAAGACGGAAACGCTCTCCGTCAAGAGAAGCGCAAAGGCCCTCTCCGCAAAACGGAAAGGGCCCGCGCGCAATCAAGTGACTATTTTACTTGATGTTGTACTTAGCCATGAGGGCGTCGACGGTACCGTCGTCGGTCAGGTCCTTGATGGCCTGGTTGATGTCGTCCTTGAGCTTGGTGTTGCCCTGGTTGATGGCGATGGCGTACTCCTCGCCGGTGCTGACCTGCTTGATGGTCTGGCAGGTGTTGAACTGCTCGGCGGTCAGCTGGCTGGCAACGGAGCGGTTGGTGACTACGGCGTCACCCTTATCGGACTGCAGGGCGCTGAAGCACTCGGTGGCGTCCTTGTAGGGGACGATCTTGGCCTTGGGGAAGTTCTCCTGGGCAAAGGCCTCGGCGGTCGAACCGGACTGGACGATGATGGTAGCGTCGGCGTTGTTGAGCTTCTCGCTGTAGTTATCGGCCGTGATGTCGGTGTTATCGACCTTGGTCACGATGGCCTGATCGTCCATGTAGTAGGAATCGGAGAAGGTGACTTCCTTCTCACGCTCGGGCGTGTCGGTGATAGCCGCAATGGAAACGTCATACTTGGCGCCCGAAGCGACACCCGGAACCAGCGTGTCAAAGTCATTGTTGACATACTCGACATCCAGGCCCAGCTTGTCGCCGATGGCCTTGATGAGCTCAAGGTCAAAGCCCTGATAATCGCCGTTGTCATCCTTGTACTCAAACGGAGCGTACTCGGCAGAGGTGCCGACGGTCAGCGTACCGTCCTTGACGAGCGCGTACTCCTTGGAGCCGTCGACCTTCTCGACCTTAGCGTCGTCAGAGCTGCTGGAACCGGCATCAGAACCAGAGGTGGCGTTGGACGAGCCACAGCCCGTCAGTGCGAGGGCGAGCGCCATGGCGCCCGTGGCGGCAAATGCGCCAAGCTTCTTGAGCTTCATAATCAGTCTCCTTCCGGTGACCCCGTTTGATTCAGAGGTCTGCAAAAACTGATGGCTATTATGCACCCGCTTGGGAGAATCTGCAATTAGAAAACTGATTGAAACAAACCCATAACATGAATGGAACACTCCACTTTGTGACAGTCATTACTGCTGCAACGACCTTAACAGTCTGATTTCAGCCGCATAACCTGCAAGTTCGTTCGGTGTCTCCAAAATGAATGGCAATGCGCACAAGCGGCTATTCGATACAATATTCTGCATAACCTGCATACCGCCGCCAAACTCTTCACTACCCAAATAACCCTTACCGATGCATTCGTGGCGGTCCTTATGGGCGCCGCAAGGGTTCTTCGAATCGTTGATATGCACGGCGCGCAAGCGCTCGATACCCACCACGCGATCGAACTCGTCGAGTACGCCGTCCAGATCATGGATGATGTCGTAGCCGGCATCACTCACATGGCAGGTATCCAGACACACGCCCAGCTTGGCCGACAGCTCGGGGCGCTTGTCGGCAACACCCTCAATGATGAGCGCCAGTTCCTCAAAGCTGCGGCCCACCTCGGTGCCCTTGCCAGCCATGGTCTCGAGCAGCACAGTTGTCTGCTGGCCCTCAAACATCACCTGGCACAGGGTGTCGACGATCATCTGAATGCCGGCATCAGTCCCCTGCCCCACATGCGCGCCGGGGTGGAAGTTGTAGTAGTTGCCGGGCAGTGCTTCCAGACGCTGCAAGTCCTCGGCCATTGCCTCCAGGGCAAACTCGCGCGCCCGCTCTTTGGCCGAGCAGGGGTTATAGGTATACGGGGCATGAGCCACGAGCGGGCCAAAGTCGTTTTGCTCCATAAGCTCGCGCAGGGCCGCCACATCATCCATGTCAAGGTCTTTCGCCTTGCCGCCGCGCGGGTTGCGCGTAAAGAATGCAAAGGTGTTGGCGCCAATGGATAGCGCCGTCTCCCCCATCGCCCGATAGCCCTTCGTCGTCGAAAGATGGCACCCAATCGTCAGCATCTCCAGCTCCCCCTCATCAGTTGCGGTGAAATAGTTCCTGTCGATGCCCTATTCTGCCGCAAACAGGAACTATTCCACCGCAACTTATAAAAGGGGCATCAGAGATGCGGGCCACCAAGCACCACGGTCGCAAGTGTCATGATCCCCTATGCGTCAGCGCCAAGTCCTAGAGGGCTAGACGGATTGCATCGATAATGCGCGCGCAACGCTGTGTGGCGGCAAGGGGCATGACGGGACTCTCGAGTTTCCCTGCCAGGATGAGCTGGGTCGCATGCTGGATTTCGCCGTAGAAATCATCGACCTCAAACGGGGCATTTATTTCGAGCGTTCGCCCGTCGGAGTACTTCACATGGGCGAGCTCGGGGCGATGGAGGCGCTCGATTTCCAACGAGCCCCGCTCGCAGGCAATCGTTAAGCGGCTTTCATATGCTGCTTTGCCGTCGACCACCATATGAATGGGTATACCGCCGACACTCATGCGGATGTCATCGGCCCAATCCACGCGACCGCCCGATACGTCACGCCAGCGAACTTCACGGGACGAAACCTCGCACGCGCCCGCGAGCAAATCCTCAAACCAACCAACCGCATAGCAGCCCATGTCATATAGACAGCCACCCTGCAACGGATCGAGCAGATAACTCGAAGGGGACTCACCATAATCGAGTTTTTGCACGCTTTCGATCGAGACGATACGACCGAGCTCGCCCGACGCAAGCAAGTCCTTCACGCGAGTGCGCATCGGGCAAAACCGATTTTTCATCGCCTCCATAAACAGCACACCGCACTCACGGGAAACGGAGGCGATCGAATGGGCCTCTTCTTCATTCAAAACGGCCGGCTTTTCGCACAGCACGGCCTTTCCCGCGCGCAGTGCCCGACAGACCCAATGCGCATGCATGCCATGTGGAAGAGCCAAGTAGATTGCGTCGACATCGGGGTCGGCAATCAGCGCATCATAAGCCGCATCGCCGCTATCGTCAGCCGTGGCATAACTGTGCGCGGCATCAATTGAAAACGCCCTGCAAAACTCCTCAACATGCGAAGGAGTGCGACCGGCGGCAGCCACAAGCCGTGCCCCGTCCACCTCCTTGAGCGACGATGCAAATCGATGCGAAATGTGCCCGGCGCCCAAAACGCCCCAACGAACCTCACGCAAATCATCGCATGAATCCCGATGGCCCACGACAGCCCCCTTCAGTTGCGGTGAAATAGTTCCTGTTTGGCCCCTATTCTGCCGCAAACAGGAACTATTCCACCGCAAGTTATAAAAGGGGCATCAGGAGCACGTCTTGCAAAAGGCTTTAAGCGCGGCCGTTACGGGGCCAGGCTGGAAACGTCGGCGCACATCGTCGAGACGCTCGGGAATATCGATGTGCTGCGGACAGTGACGTGCGCATTTGCCACACTTGACGCAATTGCTCACCAGCTTGGGCTCGTTCGTCCGCACCGCGCTCGCCGTAAAGTATTGAGACAGCCCCGTAAACCAACTATGTGCGTAGCTCGCGTTGTAGGCGCCAAAGCAACCGGGAATATTGATGCCCTTGGGGCACGGCATGCAGTAGCCGCATCCCGTGCAGGGCACGCGATTCGATTTTTCAAACTCTCCCAGCACACGCGCGATGGTATCGAGCTGCTCTGTCGTCATCGAATCCGGCAGCGCGCAATCCGCCAATGCCGCGTTCTCGTCCACCTGCGCGGTATCGGTCATGCCCGAAAGCAGCATCGTGACTTGCGGATGGTTCCACACCCACGAAAGGCCCCAAGCAGCCGGCGTCTTCAGGTACGGATCGCGTACGTCATCGAGCACGGCGCGGGCCCGCGGAGGCAGCTTGCCCGCCAGGCGTCCACCCAAAAGCGGTTCCATCACAAACACCGCGAGCCCGCGCTCGGCGGCTGCCATGAGTCCCGCCGTTCCCGCTTGGTATCGCTCTCCAGCGTAGTTGTACTGGATCTGGCAAAAGTCCCAGTCATACGCGTCAAGCATCGTGAGGAAGTCCGCCGCACTGCCGTGGTACGAAAAACCTATCTGGCGAATACGCCCCGCAGCCTTTTGGTGCGCAATCCAGTCCTCGATACCCAACGCTACCACGCGCTCCCACTGCGCGGGCGAGGTGATGTTGTGCATAAGGTAATAGTCGATATGGTCAGTCCGCAAACGGCGCAGCTGCTCGTCGAAGAACCGATCGAAATCCTCTGCGCACTTGCACGAAGCGTGCGGCAACTTAGTCGCAAGCAAAATCTGGTCGCGCAGACCCAGGCGCTCAAGCGAAGCTCCCACACAAGCTTCGTTACCGGGGTAGAGATAGGCCGTGTCCAGATAGGTTATTCCTTGCTCCACCGCACGGGAAATGATGGCATCGGCCGTCTTCGAATCGGGGTGTCCCGGCGCACCGGGAAACCTCATGCAACCCAGTCCCAGCGCCGAGATACGGTTGCCGCTTTTGGGGTCAACGCGATATTGCACTGCCCCTCCTCTCCCCTCGAAGCCCTAATGAGGCGAAACACAACGGCCACGCCACCGAAACACATCAGAATCGTAATCGAGAACGTATCGTAACGTAGCAGAAATCGAGCCGTCACGGCACCGCTTTAACATCAGCAAAAAGCCCGATGAAAGGAGGCGAGCGTGACCACGCGTGAGGACGCCTACCCTTATCCCGGTGAGCAATACATCCACTCGGTCGACCGTTACCAGATTGAGGTCATGGACCATCTGGACGAGCTTCCCGCCACGGGCGCCGTCATCTTCTGCGCCCTCCCCAAGGCCCGCGATGGCGTCGGATACCCCGCGCGCGTCTTCGCGGTCTGCCCGGCAGCGTAAGCTCCACGCGTCCATTCATTTAAAAATCGCCACCCTGCATGCACAAGGTGCGCTGGCGGCATACAATCCATCAGGCGCCCCCTACGCGGGCGCCTTTTATATGGGGAGATAATTCACATGCAGATCAACAAGGTCACCTTTATCGGCAAGGGCGGCGTCGGGCTACTCTACGGCAGTATGATCGCCCAGGCACTCGGCAACGACGCCGTCGAATACGTTATGGATGACGTCCGTTTTGAGCGTCACGCGGGCGATGCGCTCACCGTCAATGGCAAGCCCTGTGCGCTCAAGTCCGTCCGCGCCAGCGAGGCAACGCCCGCCGATCTGGTCATTCTCACGGTCAAGACGACTGGACTCAACCAAGCACTCAAGACTATGGAGCGCGTCGTGGGACCCAATACGCTCATCGCCTCGCTGTGTAACGGCATTACGAGCGAGCAGAAGATTGCCGAGCGCTTTGGCTGGGAGCATACCGTTCTTGGTATTTGCCAGGGCATGGACGCCGTGTTCCTCAACGGAGAGCTCACCTTTACCAATGCGGGCGAAATCCGCTTTGGCGCGGCGGCCGGCACCGAGCTCGCAACCGTCACCGCCATCGACGAGCTCTACACGCGCTGCGGCATCGCCCATACCGTCGAGAGCGACGTTGCGCACCGCATGTGGGCCAAACTCATGCTCAACGACGGCATCAACCAGACGTGCATGGCCTACGGCGGGACCTACGGAAGCGCCACGGAGCCGGGCTCCGAGCAGCGTCGCTGCTTTGTTTCTGCCATGCGCGAAACGCTTGCGGTCGCCAACGCCGAGGGCATTGAGCTGACCGAGGCGGACCTGACGCAGATGGTGCACCTCATTGAGGGAATCGACCCCACCGGTATGCCCTCGATGGCGCAGGACCGCATCGCGCAACGAAAAACCGAAGTCGAGGAGTTCGCGGGCACCATTTGCCGCCTGGCCGTCAAACACGATATCCAAGTGCCGCAAAACGATTGGCTCTATCAGCGCATCCGCGATATCGAGAAAAGCTGGTAGCGCCCGGCTCACCACGTCAACAGGCTCAACAGCAAAGCCGCCACAAGGAGCACTCCCCTTACGGCGGCTTTCATCTTCATCTATAACCAGTAGTCGATGTCCCGACGGTTAGAGCTGCGACTCCGACGCCTGGTCCTCATCGTCGCGACAAAGGACTACACCCGCACTTCCCAGCAGTGCGGCCGCGACCAACGCACTGACCACGATAGAGGCAGCCCCACAAGACCCCTGCATGCCCGCAACGAGCGCGGCCGTAGGACCAAGGCAGCCAAGCACCAATGCGACGGCGGCAATGGCAATATCTCGAGCGTTCACAAGACCACTTCCTCCACGAGAAAGACCTTATTTCTCATGAACTAGTGTGCCCCGCGCCCATATGCGCGGCGTACTGCCACGGTAAGCGCTCTGTTAGCTCAAGCGCATGCATAGAACGGGCGTCCTTACGTTGCCCTAAAGCTCGGTAAAGACGCCCGTCCGCCAAATATCCGTGATGCAGAAAAATTACCAACCGGTGTAGTAATCGGTGGTTCCGGCAGCGC
>CABUTP010000073.1 GCA_902494545.1 uncultured Collinsella sp.
ACGCTCTGCGCCCCGCTCAACGGGTTGGACATTTCCGTTGCCACACCGGGCCTCCTCACGCCATGTAGCCTGTCGGATGAATTTAAACAGGCATTTTTAGCCGGATCCCTATATGAAGAAATCAGCATCAAGACGGAGGACGAATCTATCAAGTCGTACTACACCTTTGACACCGAAGCCGCAGAAGAATTCGACGAATACACCCATCCGGAAATTAGGCTCATGCTCTCTGCAAAGAAGAACTAAAGGCTTACGCTCTAATTTCGCAAGGGTCTCAATGTGACAAAGCGACCGTCCCTTTGTCACATTATTCGGAGCGCAGGGCCTCCACGGGGTCTTTCTTGGATGCGCTACGGGCGGGCAGCAGGCCGGCGACGACCGTCAGCAGCACCGAAATTGCAATGAGCACCAGCGCATCCTGCACGGGCAGGCTCATCAGATTGGGTACCTGTTTGGCAGCAAGCGCCCAGGCATTAACCGGAAAGCTCACGGCCACCACGACGACAATGGCAAAGACGCCGGCGATGAGGCCCTCGATAAAGGTCTCGGCATTGAATACGTTGGCCACGTTGCGCTTCGACGCGCCGATCGCACGCAGGATGCCAATCTCCTTTTTGCGCTCCAGCACGCTGATGTAGGTGATGATGCCGATCATGATGGAGCTCACCACCAGGCTGATACTCACGAATGCGATGAGCACCAAGCTGATGGTGTTCACGATGTCGGTCACCGAACCCATGATGATGCCCATGTAGTCGGTGTACGAGATTGCCCGCTCGTCGTGGCCGGCGGCTTTGACCTGCTTGTTGTACGCATCGATATGGTCGAGTACGCGCTCCTTGGCCTCAAAGTCACGCGGGAAAATCTTGACCGAGATGGGGTCCGCCTCGTCCGCATAACCCAGTGTGGTCAGGTTGTTGTCATAGGTGAGCTTCGACGCCTTGGCATAGCTCATCATGAGCGAACTCAGGTCCTCGACGTCCATGTTGAAGTGAATGGCATTGGCAAAGGCGCTCGCATCAACACGCATGGCGCCCGCCAAGTTGGCAATACTCGACGACATCTGCGTAGCCATCTGTCCCATGAGCCCCGCCGCGCCTGCTTTAAGCTGGGACGATACCGTCGACGCTATCTGCTCGCTGATCGCCTTCATCACCTGATCCATAGCCTGCTGCAGATACGGAGCCAGCTGCTTTTGCACATAGTCGGTCATCGCCTGCTGCAGGCGCTCGGCCAGGGCATCGCCGCCGAGCGCTTTGAGCTGGGCCAGGATTTGCTGGGCTGCCGTATCACTCTCAAGATACGTCGAGAACGCGGTGGTAAGCTTTGACGCGTCCTTAAGATCATCGGGCGTCAGCGCCTTAAACTGATCAGACCGCAAAAAGCCCTCAAACAGCTGGTTGGCTAGTGTTCCCACCTGCTGCATTTGCTCGGGCGTGAGTTCCAGACCGTCAAAGATACCCGAGAAATCTGGGGTTGGCGCTTTGGCCATGATGTCGCTGAAGTCGATGTCCTTACCAACGCCAGAAAGGTCAATGTCCAGCCCGGACAAGTCGATGCCAGAAAGGTCCATACCGCCGGCAGCGCCCGAGAGCGCAGGCGTATCGAACGAGAACGCGCTCTTCAGCGCCGCCTCATCCACGCTGAACATACTGCCCAGATCCACGCCTTGTTTGGCCTCGCCCTGCAGCTCATCGAAAGACTTGCCCGTAAAGACATCCGTCTCGGGGTGGGCGAGTTGCTCCTGCACAATCTGCGAATCGGCGGCGCGCTCCATAAGCTGGCGAGTCAGCGCATGCGTGTAGGCAATGCCCGGGGACAACGCGCTCGCGTTGGCCGTCTCGTTGGGTCGCACCACGCCCACAATGTGCACGTCGATACCGTCGGCAACCTTGGCGGACATAAAGTCGGCGTCGCCAGACATATCGGTCCACATGCCGGTCTCTTCGTTTTTGCGATACGCATCGGCCGGCGACAGCACCTTAAACGTCGTGGACAGCGCATCGTCGTAGGTAAAGTCGGTGCCGGTCTCGGGCGTTTCGACCCCACCGTCGGCCGCCATGGCGCTGTTAACCAGGTCATTGAGCTTATCAATATCCAGCGCACCGATGCTGTAGAGCGTGTAATCGCCCACCGTGCCACGGCTCGAAAGCACCATCACGGCTTCGTTGGCGGACGTAGGCCAATGGCCAGCGACGACATCGTACTGGCTGTCGAGCAGACTCTGGTCGTCGATCATCTCGTTAAAGACCGAGGTTCCCATGGATTCCATGCTCACCGTTGCCGCCGAGCTCGCGCCTCCGCTCATGGCCTCGGTCATGGCGTTGGGCACCAGCCGGACAGGCTTCTCGTCGCCCCTACCCGCACGATAGACAACCGGCGTCACGCCATAGCCGTACTGGATGGCGTTGACTTCTTTATCGATGCCGTCGCCACCGGCATCGAGCCATGCCTTAAAGCTCGTCATGTCGTTGGACTTAACGCTCGCAAACATATCCTTTACGGCCGTGACCACGGGAATTTTATCGGTTCCCTGAGCCTTGCCACCAGTACCGTCGGATAAATCCTCGCCGTTGGACGCCTCGTCATCCGCAGCCCCCTGTCCGCCCATCATGGACGACAGGTCGTAATCCTGCTTGGAAATGGTGAGCGGGTAGCTCGAAAGCGTATCCTCCTCGACCTTTTTGATGTAGCCGTTTACGCCGTTGGATAGCGCCAGAATCGCCGCAATGCCGATAATGCCAATCGAGCCCGCAAAAGAAGTCATGGCCGTGCGACCCTTCTTGGTCATGAGGTTGCGGGCAGAAAGCCCCAGCGCCGTCACAAAGCTCATCGAGGTTTTGCGCGTAGGTTTGGCCTCGCGGCGCGTGGCCTTCGCAGCATCAAAGGGGTCGGAATCGTCGGTGATCTTGCCGTCCGCCAGGTTGACGATACGCGTGGCGTACTGGTGCGCCAGCTCGGGATTGTGGGTGACCATGATGACCAGGCGGTCGCGCGCCACGTCTTTGAGCAGATCCATGACCTGTACGGATGTCGTTGAATCCAAAGCGCCGGTCGGCTCGTCTGCCAGCACAATCTCGGGATCGTTGATTAGGGCGCGGGCGATGGCCACGCGCTGCATCTGTCCGCCCGATAGCTGGCTCGGGCGCTTGTTAACGTGCTCGCCCAAGCCGACTTTCTCCAACGCCTCGCGCGCACGCTGGCGGCGCTCGGCATGGCCCACACCCGTGAGCGTGAGCGCCAGCTCCACGTTTTCCAAGATGGTCTGATGTGGGATAAGGTTATAGCTCTGGAACACAAAGCCGATACGATTGTTACGATAGGCGTCCCAATCGCGGTCACGGAAGTCCTTGGTCGAAATACCGTCGATCAACAGGTCGCCGGAATCGAAATGATCGAGCCCGCCGATAACGTTGAGCATCGTAGTTTTGCCCGAGCCCGAGGGACCCAGAATGGCCACGAACTCGTTATCGCGAAAAGACAGGCTTACGCTGTCGAGCGCCACCTGCGTAAACGACTGCGTAACGTATCTTTTGCAAATACCTTTGAGCTCCAGCATCGATGGGCTTCCTCCCCGCACAGGGACGGGCACGTCGGCCTTTCCCCATCACTCGCGTGTAATGCGTTTTTCCTACCCCATCTCACCTTTGTCATACACGCTAGCAGGAGAATTGGCAGTGAGCTGGAGGATTGGATCACTTGTGGTGCTGCATTGGCTCCGGGTCCCGCGTTGGTGCCGACCCTGAGTAGGAGCCGGCTCTACGGTCGTACCAACGATGCTGCGAAACCGGTCCCGCAACGGCTCCAAACGGGACTTCGGCAACGGTCTCACGTCAGCTCCAGACCCCAACGAGTGGCGGCAAAGCGCTCATTTCCGGCCAAGCCGCCACTCGTTCACGGCAGTCCTCGTTCAAAGTTGCCCAAAAAGGCCCTACTTCTCCAATCCACACGGCATCACGTTATCGCTACCGCGACGGTCTTTGGTCACAGCAGCAAAGAAACGATAACCGCCCGAGAAGTTATAGCAGTCAAAACCGTGCTGAGCGAGAATGCGACAAGCGATGTAGCTGCGAAGACCACTTTGGCAAATAACATAAACAGGCTTTGCCACGTCAAGCTCCCCCAAGCGAGCGCGCAAGTCATCAATAGGGATGTTCATAAAGCCGTCGATATGACCGCGACCATACTCGCCAACCGTGCGAACATCGAGCAGCTGCACGCTTCCGTCGCGCGGCAGATCAGGCTCCTGTTCCCAATGCCACTGCTTGAGGATGCCCGAGTCAACGTTCTCGATCATAAAACCAGCCATGTTTACCGGGTCTTTTGCCGAAGAATATGGCGGCGCATAAGCCAAATCCAAATCCTTGAGCTTATCGGCCCGAATACCGGCCTGGATTACCGTCGCCAGCACGTCGATGCGTTTATCGACGCCATCGACGCCCACAATCTGCGCACCCAGCAGACGCAAGGTTTCCCTCTCAAACACGACTTTCATGGTCATGGGCGTCGCTCCGGGATAATAGCCCGCATGCGATCCGGGCGACAGCACAACGCTCTCGCAATCAATACCTGCCGCACGCGCTGCTTTCACAGAAATTCCCGTGCTCGCAGCTGTCAAGTCGAACACCTTGATCACCGAAGAGCCCAACGAGCCCTGATAGTGACTGTCTAGGCCACAGATCACATCGGCGACGATACGCCCCTGTTTATTGGCGGGGCCCGCAAGGGAAATCACTGCGTCCTCGCCCGTCACCTGATGCTTGACCTGCACGGCATCGCCCACGGCATATACGTCGAGAGCAGATGTCTCCATGCGATCGTTCACCACAATGGAGCCCTTGATGCCCAGCTCGATGCCAGCTTCCTTTGCCAAATGGCTCTCGGGGACAACGCCGATAGCGAGCAGCACCATATCGGCCACGATAGAATCTTCGCCCGCCACATGAGTGACCACACGGCCATCGACCTCTTCAAAACCCGTCACGTCGGCACGAAGTCGCAGGTCAATGCCATGCTCGCGCACTTCCGTGTGAAGCAGCGTTGCCATATCGTAATCCATGTTGTTCATTAGTTGACGAGGGCGCTGCAGAAGCGTCACCGTAAGGCCCAGGTCGCGCAGGTTCTCGGCAGTCTCGATGCCGATAAAACCGCCGCCGATCACCACAGCGCTCTTCGGCCTATGCTCTTGTACGTAGTCATGGATATGCAGCGTGTCCTCGACCGTTCGCAAGCTGAAGATCTTATCCGAATCGATCCCCGGAAGCTCAGGGCGAATCGGGTGCGCGCCAGGCGAAAGAATCAGCTTGTCATATGTCTCGACAAATTCTTCGCCGGTGAGCAGGTTGCGGACGTCAACCGCATGCACATCGGGGTGAATGGCGATCACCTCATGACTCGTCTTCACGGCAATGCGGAATCGATTCCAAAATCCCTCGGGCGATTGCAGCGTGAGCGCAGACTCCTCCTCAATCACGCCGCCAATAAAGTATGGCAATCCGCAATTGGCATAGGACACATAGCCCGTGCGCTCGAAAACAACAATCTCCGCCTGCTCGTCAAGCCTGCGCAAGCGCGCCGCGGCCGATGCGCCGCCGGCAACGCCTCCCACGATAACCACCTTCATGGTTAACGCACCACCTTTCCACCGTAGCTATTGATTCCGCCAATGTTCTTCACGTTGCTGTAGCCTGCACGCTGGAGAAAACTCGTGGCACGACCGCTACGAGCACCACTCAAGCAATGTACAAACAGCGGGGCGTCCTTCTTTGGATATTCGGCAAGCACGCGGTCGATGCTATCGAGGGGAATGTTGACGGCCCCGGGGATATGCCCCTGCCGATACTCATCGGCGCCGCGTACATCAATCAATACCGCGCCTTCGGTCGCCTGGCACTCCTCAACACCTTTGTTGATATCCACCCCAGCAAATAAATCAAACAATCCCATGATGAGCTCCTTTGCTCGCTTGTCCTATCGCTTGATGCCAGTATGTCCGGAAGACATAGGCCGGTTCCGTGACCAAGTCACCATACGGGTGGTTTTCTTGAGAGCAAGCAGCGAGCAGCGGGCGGATAGGCACCACAGCAAAGTCATCGCTACGGCAGGCGCGCCAAACCGTCGACATCCAGAACAAGGATGCGCCCGCGCTTCACCTCGATAAGGCCCTCATCGGCAAGACGACGCAGCACGCGTGTCACCGCCTCGCGAGCAGAATTGATATCACGCGCCAATTCGTCTTGAGTGATCCGGAGCTCCATCGACTCCGCTGCCCGGCATCGCTCAACCAGATAGTCGGCAACGCGCTGGTCAAGGCGCCTGAAGAGCATCTGCTGCAGCACGCGAACCACCTGGGAGTAGCGCTGCGCCTCTACTTCGAGCATGAAAACCTTGACGTGGATATTAACGTTGGCAAGATGCTCGCAAACACCAATAGGAACAACGAGGAGCGTGGATTCTCGTGTCGCAGTTACGAGCGTGTCGAATGAGATTTGCCGAATAACGCACGACGCGGTGGTGACGCAGCATTCTCCCTCACCGAGCCGAAACAGCGTAACCTCCTTGCCCTCCTCGGAAAGAAGGCTGACGCGGATATCGCCGTGGACAATGAGGAAGACGCCCGTGCAAGAGCTGTCGCTGCCGCCAATAAGCTGTCCGGCATCAAAGGTGCGCAAGGCGGATTGCCCTAAAACAAGAGCGCGTTCGTCGTCAGACAAATGCTCCCAAAACGGAAACTTCTTTACGATATCTTGCATCCCGTCCATTTGTGGCTCCTTTCCCCATTAGGTTTAATCTAGCAGGAAAGATGCAGGTGAAAAGGGACGGCGGCATATAAATGAGCTGCCTCCCATTTCTTGGAAACGAGAACATAACAAGAGCAGATTTGATCTCGAAGAATCGAAATCAAAGAGGCCCCGGGAATCCCGAGACCTCCTCAATATACATAGTTCAGCTTGTTTATTGCCCGCTATTCGCAATCGCCTGGTCAATAAGCTTGTCGAGTGCTGCGCGCTGCTCGGCGGAGCTGATGGCTCCCACGATGGGCTCCCCTACGATGTTGCCATTCTGATCGATGACATACGTTGTCGGGAACGAGAACAAATTTGACGTGAACTTACCGGCCTCGCTATCCGACTTGAAGCAGATGTTCTTATACGTCACGCCCTTCTTGCTCAGCACGTCCTTGGCATCTGCAATCTCGCCCTTGTTGCCATCGAGCGTAAAGGAATTGACACCCACGACCTGGCCGCC
>CABUTP010000074.1 GCA_902494545.1 uncultured Collinsella sp.
CGCCGCCGGCGTTGCCGCGGGAGTCAACGCGGCGGATGACGGGCGTCACGGTGTTGTGCGCGACGCCGTCGGCTGTGTTCGCGATGACGCCCACGGACTCGTCGGTCCACTCGCGCCATGCCAGGATAATCTTCTCGGCGGCGTCGAGCAGCTGGGCGCGGTCGTGCGAGCGCAGGCGCAGCACCGAAAGCGGCCACTGCAGCACAGTGCCGGTGACCTGGTCAAATCCGGGCACGCTAAACTGCGAGACCTCGGCGGCGTGCATCATGGGGAACTCGTGCGCGCCGCCCTGGAAGTGGTCGTGCGACAGAATCGAGCCGCCCACGATGGGCAGGTCGGCGTTGGAGCCAATAAAGTAGTGCGGGAACAGGTCGACAAAGTCGAGCAGGCAGGTCAGACCCTTGCGGTCCACGTGCATCGGGCGATGCTCGGAGCTCATCGTGATGCAGTGCTCGTTAAAATACGCATACGGGCTGTACTGGAAACCCCAGCGCTCGCCGTCGAGCTGGATGGGGATAACGCGCAGATTCTGGCGGGCGGGATGGGCGCCGCCGTCGGCTGCAGCGGAGCGTCCGGGATAGCCCTCGTTTTCGATGCAGAGCTGGCAGGCGGGATACTTCTCGTCCGTGTTTTTGGCGGCGCCGGCCGCGGCAATATCGCGCGGGTCCTTTTCGGGCTTTGACAGGTTGATGGTAATCTCGAGGTCGCCCCAGTTGGTGGGGGTGCTCCATTTGATGTTGCGCGCGATGGCGGCACGGCGCACGTAGCCGGCGTCGCAGCACAGGCCGTAGAACCAGTCGGTCGCGGCGCGGGGCTCGTTGACGCCCATGCGTCCGTTGAACTCCTCGTTTACAACCGAAGGCCTTGGCATGAGCGCGCCCATGATCCGCATGGCGATGCGGTCGCGGCCCGATGCCGTGTCCTCGGCGGCGCCGTTGGCAACAGCCGCCTCGGCAAGCGCGGCAAGTGTGCCTTCAAGGTCAAAGTTGGGCAGGGTGTCGGGGTGCAAGAGCGAGAGTTTCTCGACCTGGAGCGCCCAGGCCATGTCGAGCGCCGGGCCCGTAGCACCGATGCACTCGAGAATGGTGTTATACGCCCAGATGCGATCGTCCTGGCCGATCATCGATCGGTGGATAGCGTACTCGATCAGGTTCTGCGCGGCCTCGCGCACGTCAGTCATTACAGCCATGCCGCGTAAGCCCCCTTGTCAGAAATTGCGTAGTGGCGGGCAGAGCCCTCGCCCAGCCAGCCGTTCATCTTGGTGATAAAGGTGTCGACCAGGTCGAGCGGCACGAAGGCCTGGATGGTGCCACCAAAGCCGCCACCGTGGATACGAACGGCGCCGCGGCCGTCGAGCACATGTTCGGCAAGAGCAAGCGCGTACATGGAAGGCTGCTCGGAGCCCAGCTTGGCAACAACATTCTGCAGGTACATGGCGGAGCTGGCGCCGGACTCGCGCGTCAGGACCAGGAACTGATCGATGTCGCCGGCGTTCAGGGCGGCCCAGCGCTTGTCGACCAGGCCGTTTTCGTACCAGTAGTGAACGGCGCGCAGGCAGGCGCGGTCGCCCAGCTTGGCGCGCAGCTCGGGGAGCTTGGCGTCAAAGTCCGCCACGTTTACCTCGCACAGGCGTGCCTTGCCAAACTCGGCAGCGACGTCCTGCATCTCGCGCGGAACGGCGGCATAGTCGTCGGTAGCTGCCACGTGGTCGGCACCGACCTTAACGAGCACGAGCGCGTAGCCGTGATCCTCAAAGTTGAGCTCGAGCTTCTGGGTTTTAGGCTGAGCCTGGTCCTCAAAGTCCATGTAGGCAAGGCCGCCCAGGCACACGGCGGCCTGGTCCATCAGACCGCAGGGCTTGCCGTAATAGTTGTTCTCGGTGCGCTGGCTCATCTGCGCGAGCGCGACGGGCTCGATGGCGGGTGCGCCCCAGAGGGTTTCCATGGCGCGACCGTACGCGGCCTCGACGGCGGCAGAGCTGGAAAGACCGCCGCCCGAGGGGACGGAGCAGGTAAAGGCAAAGTCGAAGCCCTGGGGCTCAACGCCCAGAGCAGCGATTTCGTGGGCCATGCCGCGGACGAGGCTCGCGGACGTGCCCTTCTCGGACTCCTGAACGTCTAGCGTGTCGAGCGCGATTTCAAACGTGGGATAGCCCTCGTCGGCTACGCGAACCTTGTTGGAATCGGTTGCCACGGCGATGCCGTCGACGGCGACATCGAGCGAGCCGGCGATAACGTGGCCACCCTCGTGGTCAGTGTGGTTGCCGCTGATCTCGGAGCGGCCGGGCGCGTGCACGTAGAGCACCTGGCGGTCGCCGATGGGGCCAAACTCCTCCTCGAACAGCTTGGTGAGCGTGGCGAGTGTCTTTTTGTCGGGGGTGGTCATGGGAGTCCTTTCCTTGGCGCGCCCGGGTGGGTTTTGCGTCGTTATGAGTACGTTAACAACTTAAAGCGGCATGAACCAAGTGTTCACGATACCGCACGTTACGGGCTATGTTAACGTACTCATAACACATCGCTTGTCACTTTTTGAGAATCTGGTAATCGGTAGAAATTCAGCCGTGAACGGTACTGCCGTATGGACTTATAAAGCAGAAGAGATGCAGATAGAAAAAGTAGAGTACGTTAACATGCGTCCGACGATAGCGGGCCTCGGCGCGGGATGTATTTCTGCCCGGGCCGGCATTCACGCTATTCAGATCTCGCAAGGGTGAAGGTGATCCTGTGGCAAGGCGCCCGTCCAACGATACCAGTTCGCGTCCGGTCTCCATGGCCGACGTCGCCCGCGCTGCCGGCGTTTCGCAGCAGACGGTTTCGCGCGTCGCCAACGGCTTGCCTAACGTTAACGAGCAGACGCGCCAGCGCGTACAGGCCGCTATGCAAAAGCTCGGCTTTCGTCCGAGTTATGCCGGTCGCTCGCTGCGCGACGGCCGTTATCATTCGGTCGGCCTGTGCGTCAACGATGTCACCAAGTTCGGCAACCTCTCAATGATCGACGGCATCGCCAGCGCTGCTCGCGAGCATAATTGCGCCATCACGCTGGTCGAGATGTCCAAGACCGAGGAGTTTTCGCTTGCCGAGGCCACGCGTCGTATGGCCGCATTGCCGGTGGACGGCATCATTATCGGCATGAGTCGCATGGCGCCCGATTTTGAGACGTTTGATCCACTGCCGGGCATTGGCACGGTCATCGTTACCATGTACGCGCATCCGCGGGTGACCACGGTCGATTCCGACCATTACGGCTGCTCGCTATTGCTTATGGATCACCTGTTTGAGCTAGGGCACGAGCAGATTCGCTATATTGGCGGCCCGTCATTCTCGGTCGACGAGCAATTTCGTCGCGCCGGTTGGCAGGATGCACTCGAGCGTAAACACATCGAGCCGGCAGAGCCGCTCGAGGGCGACTGGTCTGCCAACAGCGGCTACGAGGCCGGCAGGTACCTGGCCGAGCACGATCGCACCATGACGGCGATTTACGCGGCAAACGACCAGATGGCAAATGGCGCGATTGCAGCGCTGCGCGATAGCGGTCTGCGCGTGCCCGAGGACGTGAGCGTGGTGGGCGTCGACGATTCGCTCGATGATTTTGTGGCACACAACGAGCTCACGACCGTTCGATTCGATTTGCATCAGCGTGGACGCGAGGTGTTCGAGCACGCGGTTCCCAAGGCGGGGGCAACGGACAAAACCGTTGCCATTCGTATTCCCGGCCAGCTTATCGTTCGACATACCACGGCAGCTCCGCGCACATAGTTTTTGCAGGTCAATGGCGATATATTCCGCCTCAATAACAATCGATAAGGATGCTGGCAGATAGCCGTGGCTATGAAGACGAGTGCTATGATAGACGGGCTCTTTTGTCTATCTAGGAGGCTTTGCCTGATGGAGATCACCAAGGATATCCGCTACATTGGCGTTAACGATCACGACATTGACCTGTTCGAGGGCCAGTACGATGTGTCCGAGAACGGCATGGCATACAACAGCTACGTTATCTTGGGCGAAAAGATCGCTGTCGCCGATTCAGTCGACGGCGGTTTTGTTGACGAGTGGCTCGGCAACCTCGAGGCCGTGCTCGATGGCCGCACGCCCGACTACCTGATCGTCCATCACATGGAGCCCGATCACTCCGCCGGCATCGCCGCCTTTATGGAGCGCTACCCCCAGGCACAGATTGTAGCCAGCATGGGCGCCTTCCGCATGATGGTCAACTACTTTGGCACCGACTTCCCCGAGCGCAAGATGGTCGTCAAAGATGGCGACGTGCTCGACCTGGGCGGCCACAGCCTAACCTTTGTCGGTGCCCCCAATGTTCACTGGCCCGAGGTGCTCTTCTCCTACGAGTCCACCGACAAGGTGCTCTTTAGTGCCGACGGTTTTGGCAAGTTTGGCGCCAACGACATCGAGGATCCCGAGGGCTGGGCTTGCGAAGCGCGCCGTTACTACTTTGGCATCGTCGGTAAGTTCGGCAAGTTCGTGCAGGCCGTCCTCAAGAAGGCCGCCGACCTGGACATCCAGATTATCTGCCCGCTCCACGGCCCCGTGCTGACTGAGAGCCTGGGCTACTACCTCGACACCTATAACACCTGGTCGAGCTATCAGCCCGAGGACGAGGGTATCACGATTGCCTATGCGAGCGTGTACGGGCATCTGAAGGCTGCCGTCGAGGAGCTCGCATCTGCGCTTGAGGCTCGCGGCCAGAAGGTCTCCGTCTTTGACCTGGCTCGTGACGACATGGCCGAGGCCGTTGAGGATGCGTTCCGCTACGACCGTCTGGTGCTCGCCTCCATCACCTATCAGGGCGAGATCTTCCCGTGCATGAGCACCTTCATCCATACGCTCGCCGAGCACGCCTACCAGAACCGTACGGTGGCGCTCGTCGAGGCCGGCTCTTGGGCACCCGCGGCTGCCAAGGTTATGACCAAGGAGCTCGAGGGCATGAAGGACATCACCCTGACGCAGAACAAGGTGACTGTGCTGGGCTCGCTCAACGAAGCCTCGCGCGCCCAGATCGAGGCCCTCGCCGACGAGCTGTCCAAGTAGCGACACGCTCACTTTTGACGCTCAGCCATCACAACCACCACAAAGGGGACAGGCACCTTTGTGGTGGTTTTTGTTTAAGCGCCGGCGATGATGAGGGCTGGACGTGCGCTGTCGGTGGCCTCGGCGATTGAGGTGGCGACGGCATGATCGGGGTCACGGTCCATCACGATGGTGTCGACATCAGTCAGTTCGGCAAAGCGGTACATGCCGCGTCCGTTAACCTTGCTAGCGTCCATGAGGGCGACGCTTTGATGGGCTCCGGCGATCATAGCTGTTTTGGTCTCGGCCATCTGGGGAAAGTCGGTCGTAAAGCCGCAGCCGGGAACAAAAGCGCCAGGGCACATGACGGCAAGATCGGCGTGGACCATTTGGAGAGCCTGCATGGTAAGTGGGCCGTACAGATAGCGATGACCTTTGCGCAGTGCCCCGCCCAGCATGACGACATCGACCGAGGGCATGCTCTCGTCAATATAATCGGCGATGGTAATGTCGGCCGTGATAACGGTGATGCCGTCGCGCTGATCAAGGAGCCGGACGAACTCGAGCGCCGTGGTGCCCGAGTCGACGAGCAGCGTGTCGCCGTCATTGACGAGCTCGATGGCGCTTTGCGCGATGGCCTGCTTGGCGGCGACGTTGACATTGATGCGGCGATCCTGCGTGGAGACGGTCAGACGTTTGTGGAGTGATACGGCACCGCCGTGCGTGCGGCGCAGCTTGCCTGCTTCGGCGAGCGCGTCCAGGTCGGCGCGGGCGGTGACGGAGGACACGCCAAAGGTCTGGGCGATTTCTGCTACCTGCACCGAGGCGTTGTGCTCGAGCATTTCCATGATGGCGGCGCGGCGTTCGTCGGCAAAAGCACGGTTGGTAGCTTGGGTCATGTCTGCTCCATTCTCGGCTAAATTTGCAGGAATTGTGTTGACTCTATTTTCGTTCATTTTCTTTTTGAGTAAGAAAACACCTTTCGATTACTTATCTTTTCTATAAAAGAAAGACGCTCAACGCCCAAAATTCAATATTGAACACGCCCACTCGGCTCCAATTCCTTCCGTTTACTTTTCAAAAACGACGGTATTGACCTGCATGGGCTCAATATCTCACACGTGCAAAGACGCTGAATTTCATACAATGAGCGCAGTAAAACGCAAGGTAAAACGCCTTGTGAACAACTACGCCCGATGTCCAGATGCGGGCGAGGGAGAGGAGCAAACGCTCATGGCACTTGTTACCACCGAAAAGATGCTCAAGGACGCTCAGGCCGGCCACTACGCCGTCGGCGCGTTCAACGTTGAGAACCTCGAGTTTGTTATGGCCGTTCTGGCTGCTGCCGAGGAGACCAAGTCCCCCGTCATCATGCAGACCACCCCGGGCACCATCAAGACCGCTGGTCTGGACTACTTCTACGGCATGGTCAAGGCTGCCGCCGAGCGCGCTTCCGTGCCCGTCGCTCTGCACCTCGATCACGGCGATGGCTATGACCGCTGCATGCAGGCTTTCCGCACTGGCTACACCTCTGTCATGATTGACGGTTCGCACGAGTCTTTCGAGGACAACATCGCTCTGACCAAGTCCGTCGCCGACGCTGGCCGCGCCATGGGCGTGCCCGTCGAGGCTGAGCTCGGTAAGGTTGGCGGCAAGGAGGACGACGGTCCCGCGGTTGAGGGCGAGAGCCCCTACACCGATCCGGCCGAGGCCAAGGAGTTCGTCGAGCGTACCGGCTGCACCTCCCTCGCAATTGGCGTTGGCACCAGCCACGGTGTGTACACGAGCGATCCGCACATCGAGCAGTCCGTGGTCAAGGCCATCCGCGACGCCGTCGACGTGCCGCTGGTCCTGCACGGCACCTCCGGTGTGCCCGATGAGCAGGTTGCCGAGGCTGTGAAGAACGGCATCTGCAAGGTTAACTACGCCACCGAGCTGCGTCAGGCCTACACCAAGGGCTTCATGGCCTACATGGCCGAGAACCCCGCCTGCTTCGATCCCAAGAAGCCGGCCAAGGAGGGTATGCGTGAGATCACCGAGCTGGTTAAGATCCGCATGACCAACCTTAACTCTGTGGGCAAAGCAGAGTAACAGCAAGGGTACTCTGATCCCACCGGACGGTTTGGGCGGGTCCCGTACTTAGTTTCCAAAACGTCCTCACGCATGAAGGCCCCCGTTGTCTCGCTTCTTCGAAGCGTTGACAACGGGGGCCTTCGCGCTGC
>CABUTP010000075.1 GCA_902494545.1 uncultured Collinsella sp.
ATACATCTCGCCGCCGCACTTGGGGCAGGTAGCATCGGCAGCCGTGCCGGTGTAACCGCAGGCGCGGCAGGTGCGACGCGAAGACAGACGATCGATGATGACCTCGGGGGCCACATCGACCAGAAGAGCACAATCGATCTCGCGACCCATGGCGGAGAGCTCGGAATCGAGCGTCACGGCCTGCGCGGTGTTGCGCGGGAAGCCGTCGAGGATGAAGCCCTGCTGGGCGTCATCGGCGGCAAGGCGCTCCTTGACAAGGTCGATCACGAGCTGGTCGGGAACGAGCTCGCCAGCGTCCATGTACTTCTTAGCCTGAATACCAAGCTCGGTGCCACCCTTGACGGCAGCACGCAGCAAGTCGCCCGTGGAAATGTGAGCGACGCCGAACTCGGCGACGAGCTCCTGTGCGACGGTGCCCTTACCGGCACCCGGAGCTCCGAGCAATACGAGGTTCATGAGCAATCCTCCTCTAGCCTATTTAAAGAATCCATCGTAATCATACATCTTGATCTGGCCTTCGAGCTTATCGACCGTGTCGAGCACGACGCCGACCATGATGAGGATGGACGTGCCGCCAAATGCCTGGATCAGATGGTTGCCCGTGAAGGAGAAGATAATCGAAGGCACGATGGCGATGAGCGCCAAAAAGACAGCGCTGGGAAGCGTAATCTTGTTGAGCGCGTTCTTGATGTAGGCCGCGGTAGCCCTGCCCGGACGGACGCCCGGAATAAAGCCGCCCTGCTTCTTAAGGTTGTCGGCCGTGTCATCGGGGTTGAACACCATGGAGGTGTAGAAGTACGCGAAGAACACGATGAGGACAACATTAAGCACCCAGTTGAGCCAACCGGTCGAAAGCGCAGAGGCAACTGCCTGAATCCAGCCGATGCCGGGGAAGAACACAGCAATCTGAGCCGGGAAGTACAGCAGCGCCGAAGCGAAGATAATCGGCACGACGCCCGCGGTGTTGACCTTGATGGGCAAGTAGGTGGTCTGGCCACCCATCATGCGACGGCCCACGACGCGCTTGGCGTAAGAGACCGGGATGCGGCGCTGGCCGCGCTCAAGGAAAACAATCAGCGGGATAACCAGCAAGATGATGGCGCAGATGATCACCATGGTGATGATGCCACCGGCGTTACCCTCGGTGCTGGAGAAGATCGCCTGCGGAAGACCGGCCATGATGTTCGCGAAGATAATCAGCGACATGCCATTGCCGATACCGCGCTGGGTGATGAGCTCACCAATCCACATGATCAGCATGGCGCCCGCGGTGAGCGTACCGACGATCATGAGGTCAAAGATGATCTCGGGAGCACCGGCACCGTTGAAGCTAATGCCGAAGCTCTTAAAGAGGAAGAGGTAACCCACGGAGTTGAGGATAGCCAGAGCCAAGGTGAGGTAACGCGAATACTGCGTAATCTTGGTCTGACCGACCTCGCCCTCGCGGGCAAGCTCATGCAGGGAAGGCACGACGGCCTGGAGCATCTGGAGGATAATCGAGCTCGTGATGTACGGCATGATGCCCAAAGAGAACACCGAGACATAGCTCAACGCGCCACCAGAGAAAAGATTCAGGAGGGCCATAGCACCTGCGGCGACCGAGTTGCTCCCGGTCGAGAAAAGGCCCAGCATCCCCTGGAAGGGAATGCCGGGCACAGGAACGTGCGCACCAATGCGGTACACGACGAGCATAGCTATGGTAAAAAGAATCTTTTCGCGCAGTTCTTTGATGCGGAAAGCATTCTTAAGACCATTTAGCACGGCAGCTCGACCTTTCCGCCGGCGGCCTCGATCTTGGCCTGCGCAGAGGCGCTGACCTTGTCGACCTTGACCGTGAACTTCTTGGTGAGCTCACCATTGCCGAGCACCTTAACGGGCTCGAACTCGCTCTTGGTGATGCGAGCGGCCTTAAGAGCGGCACCGTCGATCACAGCGCCGTCCTCGAACTTACGCTCGAGACGCTCGACGTTGACAGCGGTGTACTCGATACGACGGGGGTTGCGGAAGCCCGGAAGCTTGGGTAGGCGCATAGCCAGCGGAGTCTGGCCACCCTCGAAGCCGGCACCCTTGGTGCCACCAGAGCGGGAACCCTGGCCCTTCTGGCCGCGGCCAGAAGTGGTGCCGTGACCCGAAGAATTGCCACGGCCGACGCGCTTGCGGTTCTTGGTGGAACCGGGCGCGGGAGTAAGATCGTGAAGCTGCATTTGCTACTCCTCTACAATCTCGACAAGGTGCTTGACCTTGAAGATCATGCCGCGGACGGACTCGTTGTCAGCAATCTCGCGAACCTCGCGGATCCTGTGGAGACCGAGGGCACGGACAGTACGGACCTGGTCCTGCTTGCAACCATTGGTGCTGCGGACCTGCTTGATCTTGATGGTGTCAGCCATGCTTAGTTCTCCTTACCGACGAACATCTCGGAGACCGTCAGGCCACGGCGAGCCGCGACGTCCTCAGGGCTGGAGAGCTCCTTGAGGCCCTCGACGGCAGCCTTGATGATGTTGAGGCCGTTGTCGGTACCGAGGGACTTGGACAGGACGTTCTTGATGCCAGCAAGCTCGAAGAGGGGACGCACAGCGCCGCCGGCGATAACGCCGGTACCCTCGACAGCGGGCTTGATGATGATGCGGCCGGCACCAAAGTGACCGAGAACCTCGTGCGGAATGGTGCCCTGATCGGTCACCGGCACGTGGAACATGTTCTTCTTGGCATCGAGAGACGCCTTGGAGATGGCCAGGGGCACCTCAGCGGACTTGCCCATGCCAACGCCGACGTTGCCCTTGCCGTCGCCAACGACGACGAGAGCGACGAGGCTCATGCGACGACCACCCTTGACGGTCTTCGACACGCGGTTGATGTAAACGACGCGCTCCTCGAACTCGGAGGCCTCGCGCTGCTGCTTCTGATTACGAGCCATGTGCTACATACCTCCTAGAACTCGAGACCGGCGGCACGAGCACCGTCGGCGAGGGCCTTGACGCGGCCATGGTAGATACGGCCACCGCGATCGAAGGCGACCTTGGTGATGCCGGCCTCGATGGCGCGCTTGCCAACGAGCTGACCGACCTTCTCCGCAGCCTCCTTGTTCGAGGTGTGGGTGCCCTTGAACTCGGCCTCGAGGGTCGAGGCAGAGACGAGCGTCAGGCTGGAGCCCTTGCTGTCGTCGATGATCTGGGCATAAATGTTGGCGTTAGTACGGGTCACGCGAAGACGCGGACGCTCGGCGGTACCCGAGACCTTGCCGCGAACACGACGCTGACGACGCTTGAGGCCTTCCAGCTTCGCCTTATGCTTGTTCATACGTAAACTCCTAAAAAGGTTGATCTTGCCAGCACCTGACGGGGTGCTGGTCTTATGCGAGTGAGTCGGTTACGACTACTTGGCGGCCTTACCCAGCTTGCGGCGGATGTGCTCGCCAACATAGTGGATACCCTTGCCCTTGTAAGGCTCGGGAGGACGATGGCCGCGGATCTCAGCGGCGATCTGACCGACCTGCTGTTTGTTGATACCCTTGACGTTCACGTGGGTGTTGTCGGGAACCTCGAAGGTGATGCCCTCGGGAGCCTCGACGATCACGGGGTGCGAGAAGCCCAGGGAGAACTCGAGGTTCTTGCCCTTCTGCTGCACGCGGTAACCGACGCCGGCGAGCTCGAGCTTCTTCTCGAAGCCCTCGGAAACGCCAACAACCATGTTGTGGATGAGGGCGCGGGTGAGGCCGTGGCGGGCACGGGTCTCACGCTCGTCGTCGGGACGGGAAACGGTGAGGACGTTGTCCTCGACGTTAATAGCGAGCTTCTCAAAGACATCGAGCTCGAGCTGGCCCTTGGGGCCCTTGACGACAACGTTGTTGCCGTTGACTGCCACTTCGACTCCGGCGGGAATCTGGACAGGCTTATTACCGATACGAGACACGGTGATCTCCTTTCCTTCTACCTACCGAGCGAATTACCAGACGTAAGCGATGATCTCGCCGCCGACGTTGTGCTTGCGAGCATCGCGGTCGGTCATGACGCCATGGCTGGTGGAAATAATGGCGGTACCAAGGCCACCGCGGACGCGGGGCATGTCGGCAACGCCGGTGTACTTACGCAGGCCCGGCTTGGAAATGCGGCGGATGCCGTTGATGACCTTAGCCTTCTTGGGACCATACTTAAGCGTGATGTGCAGAGTCTTCTGGGGAACGGTGTCCTCGACATCGTAGCCCTCGATGTAGCCCTCCTCGTGCAGAACACGAGCGATCTCGACGAGCTTCTTGCTGCTCGGCATGGAGACCGTGGCCTTGTTCACAGAGTTAGCGTTACGGATGCGCGTAAGCATATCTGCGATCGGGTCTGTAAGGTTCATACAGATTCTCCTTCGTTCTTGATGAACACGTGCTCTTGGTTCTTCGCCGCCCTTAACGGCAAAGCCTAACTAGCGCGTTTTCCCTGTTCCAAACGGATGCTTGAAACGCTGGTAGTGACTTACCAGCTGGCCTTCTTAACGCCGGGAAGCTCGCCCTTGAGTGCAAGCTCACGGAAGCAGACACGGCACAGGCCGAACTTGCGGTACACAGAGTGCGGACGGCCGCAGCGCTGGCAGCGCGTGTACTCACGAGTAGAGAACTTCTGCTTGCGATTGCACTTGACGATCATCGATGTCTTAGCCACTTATATCCTCCTCACATAGAGTATTGTTCGCCCCAAGCGCCGCCCCCTTGTGGGAACGGCGCTTATAGGGCAGGTGAACCTATTTCTTGAACGGGAAACCGAAGGCGTCCAGAAGGGCCTTGGCCTCCTCATCGGTGTTGGCGGTGGTCACGAAAGTGATGTCCATACCACGCTGGTGATCGACGGAATCGAAGTCGATCTCGGGGAAGATGAGCTGCTCGGTGACGCCCATGGAGAAGTTACCACGGCCGTCGAAGCTCTTGGCGGAGATGCCGCGGAAGTCGCGGATACGGGGGATCGCGACGGAGGTCAGACGATCGAAGAACTCCCACATACGGTCGCCACGCAGGGTAACCTTGCAGCCGATCGGCATACCAGCGCGCAGGCGGAAGGTAGCGATGGACTTGCGGGCACGGGTGATCATCGGCTGCTGGCCGGTGATGGCGCGCAGGTCGCGCACGGCACCGTCGATGGCCTTGGAATCGGTAGCGGCCTCGCCGACACCCATGTTCACGACGATCTTCTCAAACTTGGGGATCATCATGACGTTCTCGTACTGGAACTTGTCCTGAAGCTGCTGCTTGACCTCGTTGTTGTACTTGGTCTTCAGACGCGGCACATACTTCTCTTCTGCCATTGTTCACTCCTTCTTGGGGTTTTAAGCACGGGGCGTGGCCACGATGGGTTGTCCTCGTGCCTCCTGGCTGCATCCGCGTCGCTCATGGCATTTCGCGGTTTGGACTCGACGCAGCAGGAGCCGACAAAACAATCGGTACTATACGCGCATTGGGTGCGTATTTCCAGAAAAACCTCGTCTGCCTGCACAACTCCACAACTCCCCCGCACAAATGGATCCCAAAAAGCAGTTGCGGTGAAATAGTTCCTGGCTGACCGCCCGTCAGGCTTATCTAGGAACTATTTCACCGCAACTCATATATGGGGATGCGATTAGCGCTTGCGGGGGACGAGTTTGGTGCGGCGCAGGTGGATCATCTCGGCAGCGATGGAGATGGCGATCTCTTCGGGATCCTCTGCCTGAATGGCAACGCCAATCGGCAGGTGCAGCTCGTCAATCTGGTCCTGCGTAAAGCCCTCCTGCTCCAGGCGGGCGCGCACAAACGCCGTCTTGCGGCGCGAGCCCAAGCAGCCCAGATAGGCGGGTTTGGCGCGCATGGCCTGAATCACCACGTCGATATCGGACTTGTGGCCCGCTGTGGCCACGACCACCAAGTCGCGCGGGCCGATGGGACACAGCTCGCTCAGGTTCTTGTAATCGACCAGACGACGGTCGTAGACACCGGGCACCCAATCGGGGGTCAGCGTGCCGGGACGGTCGTCGCACGTCACGACGGCAAAGCCCGCCGCCGTGAGCACCCGCGCCGTCGCGGCGCCCACGTGGCCGCAGCCAAAGATGTAGGTCAGGCCCTCGGGGCAGAGCGTCTCGATGTGCGCCGCGGGGATTTCGGAGGCCGCGTTGGTATAGGTGACCTTACTCCCCTCCTCCACCAGCGAAATCCCGGGGCAGCCCGCAATGGTGCGGCGCGATTCCTCGCCATGGTACTCGGCCACATCGCCCTCGAGCGCGCTCGCGATAAATGGCTCAAAGTCGATGGTGAAGTCACCGATGCGGCGATATGCCAGAACATCGGCAATCTCTTGGAACAACGGCGCCCGGGTCGCGTCCAGGTGCAGATAGCACAGACAGATAGCTCCGCCGCAGATCATGCCGGTATCGGAGTTCTCGCCGCCCATGGTGTAGCGGACCAGGCGCGATTGCCCTGCGGCCAGCAGCTCGCGCGCCTCGCCCAGCGCAAAGAGCTCGATCTTGCCGCCGCCGATGGTGCCCGCTTGGCTGCCATCGGCAAAGACGGTCATCCAGGCGCCCACGCCGCGCGGCGATGACCCTGCCGTGCCGGCAACTACCACCAGCTCGCACGTCTTACCGGCCTTCAGAGCACCAAGCGCTGCATTCACCACATCGAGCTTTTCCATTGCAATTTCCTATCCCTGGAACACACCGGTAAGCATAGCGAGTGCCTCCAGCACGCCGCCGCCGACCGACGTCGCCTTGTCCGAAATGTAGTTGATATAGCTGGCATCGCCGCGCGGATCGACGTCGGCACATTTAAAGCCCTCGGTCACCTGAACGCCGTCGGCCAAAAGACCGCGCAAGCAGCCGTCAATCTGCGTGACCATGGGCGTATCGCCCGCGTAGCCAATTACGTCTCCGGCACTCACGATGTCGCCGATCGCGCGGTCGGACCTAAACACGCCGGCGGCGGGACTGTGAATAACGCGCTCCTTGCCATAGCCGGCGATCACACCCGGCACGCCCGTATTGGGCTGGGGCGAGCCCTGGGTGATGACGCGGCCGAGGAAATGCCCACGCATGGTCTCGACCACGGCGTCGCAATCGACCGGCGCGGTAAAGCCCGGCCCCACGGCGATGACGACAGGCGCCATATCGCGTGTGGTGCCCAAGTTGCGCTTAGCCAGAATCGCGTCGACCACGGCAGCGGGTTTCAGTTCGTCGAGCATCTTGGCCTGGGGGTCTACCACAACGGCGACGTCTCCGGCCTC
>CABUTP010000076.1 GCA_902494545.1 uncultured Collinsella sp.
ACTATCGAGCGGATTGGAGCCCGCGGCATCGCGCGCGCCGACAAGTGCCTCAAACGAGGATGCCGGGGCAGATGGCCCCGGTTCGGGCGCAGGCGCGCTCACCACGACGGGCTCGGGCTCGGCGCCGGCAGGCACGTCGGCAACACCGGCTGCGCGCAGCTCTTCTAGGCTCTCGAGCGTACCCTCGATATCCTCGTGCGTCTCCTCAAATTCGGCGGCGACGCCCAGGAATTCCTGGATGTTCTCAGCACGGCTCTCGGACTCCATGGTGCCCTCGGCGCGAAACGCCTGCAGCAAGCCCGTCTTATCGACGATCATCTCGACGACGTCCTTGAGCTCGCCGTCCATGCGGCGACCCTCGCGTACCAGCGACACAAAGCTCGACAGGCCGTTGCGCACCTTGGCGCTAAACATACCGGTCTCGGCGCACGCGATCTCACAGGCCTGGAAGAACGAGCAGCGGTTGTCGCGCGCCAGCTGCTCGATCTTTTGGATCGAGGTGGAACCAATGCCGCGGCGGGGTGTGTTGATGACGCGCTTGACACTCATCTCGTCGGCCGGGTTCACGATCATCTTAAGGTAGGCCATGACGTCGCGGATCTCGGCACGGTCGAAGAATCGCGTACCGCCCACGATCTTGTAGGGCACGCCCGCGCGCAGGAACATATCTTCGAGGATACGCGACTGGGCGTTGGTGCGATAGAACACGGCGATGTCGTCGTAGCTCGTGCCTTTGGCATGCAGCTTCTCGATCTCGCCGGCAATCCAGCGGCCCTCGTCGCGCTCGTCGCTCGCCTGGAAGGCCTGGATCTTCTCGCCATCGCCCTCGGCCGTAAACAGGCGCTTGTCCTTGCGCTGCGAGTTGTGGCGTACCACGGCGTTGGCGGCGTTCAGGATATGACCCGTAGAGCGGTAGTTCTGCTCCAGCTTGACGGTCTTGCAGTCTTTAAAGTCCTTCTCAAAGTCCAGGATGTTGGTGATGTCGGCGCCGCGCCAGCTATAAATGGACTGGTCATCGTCGCCCACGACCATGAGGTTTTGGTACTTGGCGGCCAGCAGGTTGGCGATTTCGTACTGGACGTGGTTGGTGTCCTGATACTCGTCGACGCTAATGTAGCGGAAGCGCTCTTGGTACTTATCGAGCACCTCGGGACGGGTGCGCAGCAGCTCGAGCGCGCGCACGAGCAGGTCGTCGAAGTCCATCGCATTGGCGGCGCGCAGGCGGCGCTCCAGCTCCAGGTAGACTTGCGCGGCCTTTTTGTCGTTGGGGCTATCGGCGGATTTGAGCATGTCCTCGGGCCCGATCATGGCGTTTTTAGCCGAGCTGATCTTGCTGCGGATCATGTTGATGGGGAACTGCTTTTGCTCAATGCCGAGCGCCTGCATAATGTCGCGCACCATGCGCTTTGAGTCGTCATCATCGTAGATGGTGAACTGACCGGTGTAGCCCAGCAGATCGGCGTCCTCGCGCAGCATGCGCACGCACATGGCGTGGAAGGTGCACACCCACATGCCGCGGGTGCCACTGGGGATGAGCGCTGCCAGACGCTCGCGCATCTCGGCCGCGGCCTTGTTGGTAAACGTAATGGCAAGAACCTGCCAAGGCTTAACACCCAGGTCGCCGAGCATATGTGCGATGCGGAAGGTCAAGACGCGGGTCTTGCCCGAGCCGGCGCCGGCGAGCACCAGCAACGGGCCCTCGGTGGACAGGACCGCCTCGCGCTGGGCGGGATTAAGGCTGTCGATGTCGACGAGCGGTTTGGCGGGCTTGGACGCCGGCGCGGGAGCGTCGTAGATGTCGAGCGGAACGAGCTCGGGCTCCGGCGCAGCGGGGGCGGTGTATGCATCGAGCGGCACGGATTCCGGCGTGGGCGGCACGGGCACCGCGGCGTTCTTTTCCCAGGGCAAGGGCTGGGTCATGGGCGACTCCTCATCTGACGGACGGCGCGCCTGCGGGCGGCGCCATAGTTTGAGCCGTACCAGTATACCGAGCCGCGCGGACACCGACGCAAATCACACCACGACTCCGTGCGCGATCGTCAGGCCCGCCCCAGCGGATTTGGCGCAATGGGGGGGCCACCGATGTCATGGCAACGGTAGCGAGCGACGGCCAGAGCGAACAAATTGGCATGAAAAGAGGGCGGCATAGACCTTTTGGTCATGCCACCCTCTTTGAATAACAAGTTGTCGCTCTGGTCGCCGCGCAGCGTCAACCAAGTTACAGGCCGAGCATAGGCTCCAGGACAAAGAAGTACGCGAGCACCACGATGCCCAGAATGATGCGGTAGACGCCGAAGCACTTGAAGTCATGACGGCGAACGAAGCCCATAAGCCACTTGATGGCAATGAGCGACACCACAAAGGCGACGACGCAGCCCACGCCCAGGATGGCGATTTCGTTGGTGCCGAACGTACCGCCCTTAATAAAGTACTTGACCAGCTTGAGCGCACTCGCACCAAACATGACGGGAATGGCCAGGAAGAACGTGAACTTAGACGCCACCGAGCGCGTGCAGCCCAGCAGCAGGCCACCGATGATCGTGGAGCCGGAGCGCGATGTGCCCGGAATCAGCGAAAGCACCTGGAAGCAACCGATACCCAGCGCGGTCTTCCAGCTCAGATCCTCGAGCGTAGTGATGGAGCCAAAGTCAAGGTTATCGTCATCGTCTGAAGCGGCAGCCGCAGCGGGCGCGGCAAAATGCGCACCGGCGGGGCGTCCGCCCACCACCACGGCACGCGAACCAAACGAACCGGCAAGAGCAGCCTGGTCGCGCTTGTTCGCGCGCCAGTTCTCGATCACGATAAACAGCACGCCGTACACAATGAGCGCCAGCGCCACGACGGGAGCATTGTAGAAATGCTCCTCCATCCAGTCGTTGAGCGGCAGACCGATCGCCGCGGCGGGAATGCAGCCGAGCACAATCTTGCCCCACAGCACCCAGGTGTCGCGACGGCCCTCCTTGCCCTTGCTGGGAGAAAACGGGTTGAGGTCGTAGAAGAACAAAACGCAGACGGCCAAAATGGCGCCAAGCTGAATCACGACCAGGAACATATTCCAGAACGTCTCGCTCACGTTCATCTTGACGAACTCGTCCACCAAGATCATGTGACCGGTCGACGAAACAGGCAGCCATTCGGTGATGCCCTCGACCAGGCCCATGAAGGCAGATTTTAGAAGCTCAATGATATCCAAAGGGACCCCCTCGTTAGACACCCGCCGATATTGTTCTGCGGACGGTGCGGGCGATGTCCCATTATCAACCGTTGGCGGCGCGCCTGCGCCTACCCTTACCAAAAAACTCGCCCGTTCACAGAATTGCGAGCGGTCAAACCCAAATCCTTGGGTATAACTGCAACAAGATAAAGTGTCCGGCGGCCACGCATCCGCGCCCGCCCGATGCACGAGCCCCACGCCCGTGCGATAGACCAAGGAGGAAACCATGAACGAGGGCTACACCAAGGTATTTGTTTCGCTCGACGGTACTGAGCAGCAGGATTTTGTGCTCGCACGCGCCATCAAGGTCGCCGCGAACAACGGCGCCAAGCTGATTATCGGCCACGTTATCGATTCCACGGCACTCGAGAGCGCTGGTTCCTATCCGGTCGATCTGGTCAACGGACTGGAGGAGGCATTTAAGAACTCCATCGCCAAGCAGCTCGAAGAGGCCAAGGCCAATCCCGATATTCCCGAGGTCGAGGTCATGATTCGCGCCGGCCGTATTCGCGAGACGCTCAAGGACGAGATGCTCGACGTGGTCAAGCCCGACCTGGTGCTCTGCGGCGCACGCGGCCTGTCCTCGATCAAGTATGCGCTCCTGGGTTCGATTTCGACGTTCCTGCTACGCAACACCGACTGCGACATCTTGGTCGTGAAGTAGCGTTGCTCCCACCGGCCGCGGGGCCTGCGGGTTTCCACGGGCACGTCCTCGCCGCGTTGCGGCTGCGGGATGTGCCCTTAGGAAACCCCTCCCGGCCCGCGGCCTTCGCAGCCTTACTTCAACGAGTTGTCTGATGGAAAAATAGCGTGCCGCCCCATTTGGGGCGGCACGTTTTTTATGGCACGTTTTCGTTATGGGAGATTCATTTGAGTCCCATAGCTGTGTTCACGTTCGGGAACATAGCGCCAGTTGCCTTAGCTAAGTTCACGTTCGGGAACACAGCCGTCCGCACCGCAAGACGGCCCGGCTACTCAAAGTATTGGAATTTGTTGGTTGAGAAGGCAAACGTGACGACAAATCCTTCGCCGGAGTCGGATGTTGCGGTGACGTCGATGCCCATCTTGGAGCACAGGCGCGCCACCAGGTAGAGGCCGATACCCGTTGCGCGCTTGGTGGTGCGGCCGTTGTCGCCGGTAAAACCCTTCTCGAACACGCGCGGCAGGTCGGCCGCGCTCACGCCGCAGCCGTTGTCCGCGACGGTGAGCTCGATGCGTTCGCTCGCCAGGCCCTCATCCAGCAACGCGCCCGAAAACACGATCTTCGCGCCGTCCTCGCGCGCGTATTTAATGCTGTTCTGGATGAGCTGCCCCAAAATAAACTCGAGCCACTTCTCGTCGGTAAAGACCTCAAAGTCGAGGTTCTCGCACACCGGTGCCACGTGCGCCGCGATGAGCTCACGCGCGTTGGCTTTAATCGCGCCCGTCACCAAGGTCTTGAGACCCCAGCGGCGAATCAGGTAGTCGCGCTCCACGACTTCCGAGCGCGCGTAGTACAGCGCCTGGTCGATATAGCGCTCCACGCGAGCCAGCTCGCGACCCAGGTCATCCACACGCGACAGGTCGTCTTCGCTGCCATCAAGGTTTTCCAAAATCAGGTGAGCCGCCGCCAGAGGCAGCTTGGCCTCGTGGACCCAGCTCTCGATATAGTCGCGATAGTCATCGGTCTGGCGCCGACCTTCGGCAACCTCGTCACAGGCGGCTTTGCCCACCCGGCGCAAGACCTCGTACTCGAGCTCGCCCTCGGCATAGGTCGGGCATTGCACCATCTCCTGCACCCATGCGGGGCTCTCCAGTTCCTCGGCCGCCCGCTCCAGCTGGCGCAGAAAACGACGACGGCGCGCGTATTCGATCACGATGCCGAGCATACCAAAGATAAAGGACACGCCGACCGCCACGACCACGATAGATGTCGAAGCACCGGCGACCGTCAGTACAAAGCAGCTCAGTAGCACGCCGCACGTCCACACGGCGACGGGAAGCAGCGCATCTTTAAAGAACTTGGCAAACGACATAGCCGGCCCCTAGACCGAATAGCCTTGGCCGCGATGCGTCGTCAAATACCCCTTGATGCCGATTTTTTCGAGCGCGTTGCGCAGGCGATTGATATTGACGGTAAGCGTGTTGTCGTCCACGAAGGCGTCGGAGTCCCACAGGTCCTGCATGATGGCCGAGCGCGAAACGATCTTGCCCGCGCGGCTCAGAAGCAGCGAGAGGATGCGCAGTTCGTTTTTGGTGAGCTCGGTGCTGGTACCGGTTTGCGTATTGGTGACCATGGAGCGGGCGAGGTCAAGCTCCAGTCCCTTGTGGACGAGCGTGCTGCGCTCGCCTGCCGCCGCGGTGCGACGCAGCAAGGCATTGATGCGCGCCACGAGCACACGGGCGCTGTAGGGCTTGGGAACAAAGTCGTCCGCGCCGAGCGTCATGGCCATGACCTCGTCGATCTCGGTCGCGCGCGACGTGAGGACGATGATGGGAACCTCGGATTCGCGGCGAACCTCGTGGCAGATATGCTGGCCGTCCTTGACGGGAAGCGTCAGGTCGAGCAGCACCAGATCGGGCGCGGCGGCGAGAATATCGCGCGAGACATGCTCAAACGATTCGCAGGCCTCGATTTCAAACCCGGCGCGGGCAAGGATGTCGATAAGCTCACGACGAATGGGCTCGTCGTCCTCAACGACATAGATCAGCGCCATGTGTCCTCCCATTTCGCGTAACTTGCACCTTCCACACCATTATGCCCACGGCGTCGCAGCGATACGACCCCGTGGGCACCTAATATGACAAAAGTGTTCGGTAGCCTTGAGAGAAAATAGGGGCCCTCGGTCCTAAACCGATCGGCCCCATCACTTCGATCTCGAGCCTCTACTCGAGCGTACGCATATACGCAGAGATGGCATCCAGGCCCTTCTGCAGGTCGTCGGTGTTATCGGAGTATGCATAGCCGATGCGCATGCTCTTGGGCTCCTCGAAGCAATCGCCCGGGGTAACGAGCGCGCCGGACTTCTTAATCATGTCGATGCAGAACGTCCTGGAGTCGATGTCGTAGTCGTAATACACGAGCGCGGTGGTACCCGCCTCGGGCTTGACGAACGACAGGTGCGGCTCGCTCTCGACCCACTTCTCCAGAACAGCAAGGTTCTGACGGACGATGCGGCGGCTGCGCTCAAGGATCACGGAAGCGTTGCCCAGAATCAGCTCCGCCACCGACTCGCTGAATATGCCGGCGGAAATCAGGTTGTAGTCGCGATGCGAGAGCAGCGCGCGACGGAGCTCCGGGCTCTTGGTGACCGCCCAGCCCAGACGCAGGCCGGCGAACGACCAGACCTTGGACATGGATGCGGTGACGATGGCCTTGTCGTACAGGTCGATCACGGACTCGGAGTACTCATCCGTCTGAGTAAGTAGACGGTAGACCTCGTCGCAGAGCACCCACGCGTCGTGTTTGCGTGCGACCTCGACAATCGCCTTGAGCGTATCGGTGTCGAGCAGGGCGCCCGTGGGGTTGTCCGGGTTATTGATGCAGATGAGCTTAGTATCGTCGGTCACCAGAGCATCGAGCGCGTCGACGTCGACGTGGTAGCCGTTCTTGCGATCGAGCTGAAGGATATCGACCTTCGCACCGCACATCTCGGGAATCGAGTAAAGCTGCTGGTAGGTGGGCTTGACGGAAACTACGTGATCGCCCGGTTCGACGAGCGTGGAAATAACCAGGGAGTTGGCACCGGTCGCGCCGTGCGTGGGCACGATATGCCCGGGCTCGACCGTCTTATAGAGACGCGCGACCCCCTCGAGGAAGCCAGGCTGTCCCTCGATGTCTCCGTAGGTGAATCGACGCGAGCACAGGCTGTCGAGCCACGCCTTCTTGTCGGTATTCGTAAGCTCGAACAGCTGGTCGAGCGTGAGGGAGTAGACGCACGTCTCCGCAACGTTGTGGGTGCACTTGGTCTCCCACTCGTTCATCCACT